>CAYJNC010000016.1:0-14382 GCA_964371185.1 uncultured Christensenellaceae bacterium | reverse complement strand
GTCTTTTTTGGTCAAGAAATTTACTCGAATATAATTGTATGCCGGGCATATCACTTGAAAATTCCATACCTATGGAATTTAATGTAGATTTTACATCTACCATTTTTTTATTTTTACCGTCTTCACCAAACGGTATATTGTGGTCATAGCCACCAACGCAATGAAGCTGTTTTTCATCGGCAAAAAGATCTTGTCCTATGGGTTTGGCTTTTCTGAAATCAAAAGCAGTGCCCTCAACATCTAAGATTTTGCCTGTCGGAACTACCGAAGGTTCGCTTTCGCAATATTTATCGCAGAATATATTAAGCAGATTGTTTTAAACGGTACCGTCACCGTCTAAATTGAAATAAACGTGGTTAGTTAGGTTTGCTAAGGTATCCGCATCGCCTTTTGCATAATAATCGAGTATGAGTTCGCCTTCTTCGCATAGTGTATAAGTAACGCTTACCTGTAAGTTGCCCGGGAAACCTTCTTCGTTATCGGAAGAAAGGCGGCTGAATTTTATAGAGTTTGAAGAAATTTCTTCTGTATTAAATATATATCTGTC
Source organism: uncultured Christensenellaceae bacterium (assembly GCA_964371185.1). Taxonomy (GTDB): domain Bacteria; phylum Bacillota; class Clostridia; order Christensenellales; family Christensenellaceae; genus CAYJNC01. The sequence goes on along the minus strand of CAYJNC010000016.1, from coordinate 13,835 downwards.
AAACCTCTTGTTGCCACCGTGCAGACAGTGTTCGCCGTTGTTTTTTGCCAATGTGTATTTTTTGCCGTTCAATTCAAATTCCGCATTTGATATTATGTTTGCAACCCTGCCGATAACAGCACCGATATAGGCGTTATCGTTTTCATAACCTAAAACAGTATTGTAGCCAAGCACTATATCTATATTTTTGCCGGACTTACAAGGAACGGTAATCAATTGAATAATAGCGCCTAAATTTATTAGCGTAACGCATATACCCGTATTGTTTTTCAATGTTTAACTATGTACGGTTTTGCCGTCAGAAGTAGTGCCAAAAACTTTTTTTCCATAAAATATAGTTTATATTAACGTATGTCTTTTGGTGCCTTCCCGAAATATTTTTTGAAAATTGTGCTGAAATAAGTTGAATTTTGGTAACCGACACTTTCGGATATTTCATATATAAGCATGGGGGTTGTTGTCAATAACTCCATCGCTTTTTCCATTCTCAGCGCGGTAAGAAATTCTATAAATGTTTTTCCGGTGTTTTGCTTAAAAATAGCACTTAAATAGCAGGTGCCTATGCCGACATCTTTTGAAACTTTCTTAAGTGACAGCATGGAGTCGGTGTAGTGGTCTTCTATGTATCTGGTGGCGTCTAAAAATACCGAAGAGAACTTTGTGGTGTTTGATGTTTTTAATACATCGCTAACTGTTAGTGCGGTGTTTAAAAGCGCCTGCAGCATTTCTTCATAAGTTGTTTTTTCTATTATTTTGCTATACCTGAGTTCGCTTGGAATGTAGTCGTTTGCATGTTCTCCCACATTGCTTTGCAGAAGTTGCATGAGCTTGTAGTATATGTTGCTTACAACCATTAACATTTGGATAAATGATTTAACTCCGTTTTGAATTATATCTTTATTGATGGTGTCAAAATAATTTGAAATACGTTCTTTGTCTCCCGAGGAAATAATCGAATTTAGATCGGTAATATCTATGTTGACGAAGCTGTCGGCGGCTGAGGTGTCGTCGGATAATTTGTCGTAGTAAAAAACTTTTTGTTGCCCAACAACAAAATGGTTACCGTTTGTTGCAACGGCTTCTTTATAGCAGTTGTTTATTTCGTTATAAGGTTTTACTGTGCTGACGGCAAAGCGAATATCTTTTACACTCAGGATGTTCTGCTGAAGGAGATCTCTGGTTACAAAAATTTCAGAAGGCGTTTTGGCGCTCAGTAAAATTACTCTTTCAAGTGCTTTTGTTTTCACGATATCATGAGTGCTTGATTTAAAAATCGAAGTTAGTTCATATTCAAATGTAGCGTCTGCTTCCGCAAGCTGAAGATAGTCTAAGCTATCTTCTACCACTCCGGTTTTGGTAGAAAGAATCAAGCAACAATAATGATCATTGTTTTGGATATCGGCGAGTACAGTTTCGCCGCGAATTATGCTTAATAGCTCGTCTTGCTTAATTTTTTGCTTAAAGTTTTCTATACGTTTTGTCTCTTGAATTTGTTCTAATATAAAATTTCTGGTGTTTGTAAGCAGTAGAGTAAATTCGTCAAGGTCTATTGGTTTTAACACATAGTCGTATGCACCTAACTTGATGGCTTTTTGTGCAAAATTAAATTCGTCGTATCCGCTGACGATTATTACAAGTACATTCTTATCAATTTGACGTAATTTTTCAAGCAACTCTATGCCGTTTAAGAAAGGCATTTTTATGTCGGTGATAATAAGTTGTGCATGGTTTATTTTGTGTAAATCTAACGCTTCTAACCCGTTGGCGGCACCTCCGACAAGTAAGAAACCTAATTCTTCCCACGGAATAGTGTTCATAAGGCCGTCTCTTATAATATCCTCGTCTTCGGCAATTATAACCTTAACCAAATCTTCCATTTTTTCATCCCCTCATTTTTCTAATGATTAATATTCGGTGGTCCAGTTCTTTGGAATGGGGACGGTAACAACGGTGCCCTCTCCTAATACACTTGAAAATTTAAGCGTGTATTCTTGTCCAAACATTATTTTCATACGCTTGCAAACGTTTATTACTCCGTAAGAATCTATATTTTCCCCAATACAGTGTTCGCAGGCAAAGTTTAATTCTTTTAATTTTTCGCTATCCATACCCGGTCCGTTGTCTGACACATATAGGTAAATATTTTTTTCGTCATGGTCGGCGGTAATGGATATTTGCCCATTTGTCCCTCTTAATTTAATGCCGTGGTAAATGGCGTTTTCAACAAGAGGTTGCAAAAGTAGTTTGATTGTGCGATAGCGGTAGAATTCTTTATCAACATCTATTATATATTCAAGTATGCTTTTTTGATAGCGTAGAGATTGAATTATCAGATAATTATCTATATGCAAAAGCTCTTCCTCTATTGATATTATATCACGTCCCTTTGAAAGAGACACTCTAAAAAATTTTGTAAGTGCGGTAACCATGGTTACAACGATTTTATCGTTGCCCGCTCTTGCCGCCCAGGCAATAGAATCTAATGTATTATATAGAAAATGCGGGTTAATTTGTGCTTGTAATGCGCTAAGTTCACTTTTGCGCAATTGCTTAAGGTGGTCTATTTCTAAAGATGTATATTTGTTAATTTCACTTATCATCTTATTAAAACTATCTACAAGATCTCCTACTTCATCTTGTGAATCTATTTCCATGTAAACCTGCAAATCACCATCGGTGGCTTGTTTCATTAGCTTGCTTAAATCTATAATCGGTTCGGAAATGTTTTTTGCGGTTTTTATAACAATGGTGGTGGTGAAGAAACCTATTAATATAGTAAGTATCAACACGACGGTAACGACTTGCTCGGATTCTCTGAAAATGTAGTCAAAAGGCACTATGCCGACAGCACTGTAAGGAGAAATTTTTGAGCTTTGCTTTGTTATTAAATAATCGGTTGAATTTGTTTTAATTATTTCCGCCAACTTATTTTTTTCCTCCGTGCTTGTGTCTATTGGGTATATTATTGGGGTGTCATTGGTATCTAACAATAAAGAATAACCTTCATCTAAATAATTGCCGTCAAAAATATTTTGCAAAGAAGCGGTTTTTATGTCTACCATTACCACGCCCAAAAAATTACCGGTATCGGAATCAAAAATTCCTTTTACTAACGAAATGAGTTCTGTGTCCGGGGTTTTGGTTATTAAAGAATTGTTGTGTGGATCTAACCAAATATTATTGTCTGAATCGGAAGACTGAAGATTTTTATACCACTCTTCTTCTCTGAAATCTTTGCTTAAGATATCGTCCTTTGAAGAACTGTATACTCCTCCGTTTTCAGAAATAATATGTATAGAAAAAATACCGTTGTTTTGCTGCTGAATTAAATCTAACATTGAGTTTAACTGCAAGTTGGTTGAATTTTGTTCTACTAAAGAAGAGGGGGGCGTTTTTTTTATTGCTTCTTTTATAACATTGTCGGTGGCTACATAGTCGGCTACGTTGATAGTGTTTGATAATGCAAGATTCAACTCGCCTACTGTTTTTCCAATTGTAGTTTCGGCAAATACTTCTGAATTTGCACGTAAAGAATCTATTACAAGTGTTCCGGAATATGCCCCTACTATTATTACGGGGATAATCGAGATTAATAAAAAGTATGTTGCCATTCTTGTTCTTAATGATTTAAAATTCATAATTTAAAATTTATATTCCTATGTTATTGAGTTATTATAGGTGAATGCTATCAAATTTTTCTGTATACGTCAACATTAATATATAAAGTAAGCGATAAAAATTTTTAAAAAAAGAAAATTGTTAAAAAATGATTACAAAACAATTTCAAAGCAAAGAATATTGTGAATTACTTTAAAAAATAACAACGAATATATTAAACAAACAAAAATATTTTAATGTTTATCGAAAAATATTTTATTTTCTAATGTTAAATTAGGTTGTATAATTTGTTTGTAGTTCAAAGCGAGTAAGCTTTTGGGGCGAATTACAAATCATATGTCTTTAAAAAGAAGATATATTCAAAATTTAATTAAAAAGGCATCAATACTCTCTTTAAAAAGAGGAAGACAAATAAATAGATTAAGATTTGCGAAAAAACGCAAAAAAAATAAACAACAGAACAATGGAGGAAAAAAATGAAAAAATTATTCTTATGTCTCGTGACTGTACTCGTGATTGCAGCACTCGCAGTAGGTTGTGCGGCCCCGGCGGCCCCGGCTGAAGAAGCGCCTGTGGCTGAAGAAGCGCCTGTGGCTGAAGAAGCTCCGGCAGCTGAAGAAGCACCTGCGGCTGAAGAAGCTCCCGCTGAAGAAGCATCGGGAAAAACGTTGGCAGATATCACAGTTGGTTTTTCTCAAATGGAAAACAACATGCCTTGGAGAATAGCTGAGACAAACTCTATGGAAAGCGAAGCTGCAGCACGCGGCGTTGGCAATTACATCTACACAGACGCTCAATCGGATACAGCTAAACAGCTTGCCGACATCGAAAGTCTTATTACACAAGGTGTTGATTACTTAGTAATTGCTCCAAGAGAAGCTGAAGGTTTAGAACCTGCTATGGATGCAGCAGCTACTGCAGGTATCCCTGTTATATTAGTTGATAGAGACACAACAGGCGAAAGACTTACATTCGTTCACTCCGATCAAGTATGGGAAGGCGAACAATGTGCATACATCTTAGGTGAAGCTTTAGGCGGCGAAGGTAAAGTAGTAGAACTTATGGGTACTGAAGGTTCTTCGGCAGCTATCGACAGACAAGAAGGTTTTGCAAACGTACTTGCATCTGACTTCCCGAACATGGAAATCATCTTCTCTCAAACAGCTGAATTCACACGTGCGGAAGGCTTAAACGTTATGTCTAATGCTCTTCAAACATACGGAGACGAAATAAGCGCTGTTTATGCTCATAACGATGACATGGCTCTTGGTGCTATTGAAGCTATCGAAGCTGCAGGCAAAGTTCCGGGCGAAGATATTCTTGTAATCTCGGTTGACGGTCAAAAATCTGCACTTGAAGCAGTTATGGACGGAAAACTTCTTGCATCGGTTGAATGCTCACCGTTCTTTGGACCTATCGCATTCGATATCATCGAAGCTGACTTAGCCGGCGAAACAATCGAAGAAGAGATGATCAACCCCGACAGAATCTTCACAATTGATGGTGCATACGAAGGTTCAATAAAAGCAGAAGACGGATTAGATTCAGCATTCTAAATCTAAACCAAAACATTAAAAAAGCTGACTTAAATAGTGTATGTCGCGGATAAATTCCGCGACATACGCAATTTACTCAAATTAACTAATACATATTACAAAAATGCAAGACGGAGGAATTAATATGCAAAACGATATATTGCTGGAAATGAAAAACATTTCGAAAATATTCCCGGGATGCAAAGCACTTGATAATGTTGATTTTACTGTAAGAAAAGGTACGGTTCACGCATTGATGGGTGAGAACGGTGCCGGAAAATCTACGCTTATAAAGATACTTACCGGTGTTCATGTAGCGGAAGAAGGCACAATGAGTTTTGATGGAAAGAAAGTAAAATTTCATACTCCTAAAGAGGCTCAAAACGGTGGCATAAGTACTATTTATCAAGAGTTAGATCTAATACCCGAGCTTTCCATTGCGGAAAACATTTTCCTTGGAAGGGAACTTATGAACGGTAAATTCATAAGTTGGAAAGAAACAGTTAGAAGAGCTCAAGAAATAATGGACTCTCTTAATATTAAAGTAGACGTAACAGATATACTTTCATCGAAAAGCACTGCAATACAGCAAATGGTTTCTATGGCAAGGGCAGTATCGGTAAACGCTAAAATGGTGGTTATGGACGAGCCTACCTCATCACTTGATGACAAGGAAGTTGCGGTTTTGTTTAAAGTAGTACGTGACTTGAGGGAAAAGGGCGTAGCAATAATATTTATTACTCATAAGCTGGATGAGGTTTTTGAAATCAGTGATGAAATGACAATATTAAAAGACGGTGTTGTTGTAAAAACATCAAGAATAAAAGATATAGACAAATTGCAAATGGTTTCATACATGGTGGGTAGGGAAGCTGATAGCATTGTTAATACAAAAAAAGATTATAGCAAAGTAAAAGTTCGCGATGAGGCGATTGTTGCCGCTAAGGGACTTTGCAAAAAACCAAAAGTAATAGATCAGGATATTGAAGTAAAAAAAGGCGAAATACTGGGTCTTGCCGGGTTGCTCGGATCGGGAAGAACAGAACTTGCTCGCTTATTGTTTGGTGCAGATAAGCCCGAAAAAGGTACTGTTTATATAAACGGAAATGAAGTGCATTTAAAGGGGCCGCGTGATGCAATAAACCATAAATTGGCGTTTTGCTTTGAAGATAGAAAAACTGAGGGAATAATACCTAATATGTCTGTTAAAGAAAATTTAACTTTGGGTATACTCGACAACATTTCAAAAATGGGTGTTGTTTCTCGGAAAAAACAAGATGAAATTGTAAACGACTTCATTAAGAAGCTCAAAATAAAGGTTTCTAATCCGAATCAGCCGATAAAGTCACTTAGCGGAGGTAACCAACAAAAGGTGCTTTTGGCACGCGCGCTTGCGGCTAACCCCGAACTTCTTATATTAGACGAGCCGACAAGAGGTATAGACGTAGGTGCTAAAAAAGAAATACTCGACATTACGGAAACATTGGCTATGGACGGTATCTCTGTAATAATTATTTCTTCTGAAATACCCGAACTTGTTTCGTCGTGCAGTAAAATAAATGTAATCAGAGACGGTAAGACGGTTGGAGAACTTACGGCAGATGAAATTTCTGAAGCCTCTATCTTAAAATCTATTGCCGGTCACGAAGAAAAGGAGGTATAAAAATGGAACAATTAACAATAAACAACAATAAATTTAAAACCTTCTTGAGTGACAATATGGCACTTTGCGTTCTCATTGCTTTTCTGATATTCAACATTTTTGTTACACCGAATTTCTTACAAATCGGTACTATAAACAATTTGTTTATTCAAATGACATCTGTGTTGCTTATCGGTCTTGGTATGACATGGGTTATTGCTTCGGGCGGTATTGATATCTCGGTTGGTGCATCTATGGCTATTGCGGCTATTGTTTCTACAAAAGCGATGGTTCCGACCGCTGCCGAAACAGGAGCACAGTCGGGCGGTTGGGGCTGGAACTTAGACCCGATTCTTGCAATGATAGTCGGTGTTTTGGCTGCTATGGCGGTTGGGTTTGCTATTGGTTTTATAATTGCTAAATTCAGAATACAGCCGATTATCGTAACGCTTACTTTCATGATTTCTATTCGCGGTATTGCGCAGATAATTAATGACTCTATGTTGCTTGAATTCTCGGGAGACGAATATGCCGCTTACTCGTTTATGGGTAAAGAAAGGGTGTTTGACCAAATACCTATTCAGCTATTTATAATGATAATTGCTATCTTCATTATCTGGTTTGTATCTAACCGTATGAAACTCGGCAGATACATACAAGCGGTTGGCGATAACTTTAAGGCATCGTTTTTAACAGGTATTAAAACGCAAAAAACTACAATCATAATTTATGTTGTATGTGCATTCTTTGCAGGTCTTGCAGGTGTTATTGAAACTGCTCGTATTTCTGCTGCTGATGCTAATGGTATTGGTGTTGGGATAGAGATGGACGTTATAGCGGCGGTTGCTATTGGCGGTACGCCCATGACGGGTGGTAAACCTAAAATTATGGGTACGGTTATCGGTGCGGTTATTATTACTATGATAGGTATATCGGTAAATATGAATAATATTCCATATGCTTGGGCACAGATAATTAAGGCAGTAATCATAGTGCTTGCTCTTTGGAGTCAAAGCGTAATAAATAAGAGGCAGGGCAGATAGATGATGAAAACAAATAAACTTTCAAAAAGTATAGCAAAAAATAATGCCCTATTCATATTCTTAGGGCTTGCGATTGTTACAGCAATAGTATACGGTGAAAAGTTTTTATCTGTTCCCGTAATACTAAACTTGTTTACGCAAAACGGCATTGAAGGGCTTGTTGCGATCGGTATGACTTGCGTAATATTAACAGGATGTATAGACCTTTCGGTTGGTGCGGTAGTAGCGGCCTCCGGGTTGCTGGCAGCTTCGCTTTCAAGCGGAAATGTTATAGTAGTGGTTATCTCATGTGCGGCTTTTGGTATAGGCATAGGTTTGTTAAACGGTATAATTGTTGAAAAACTAAGAATAGTCCCGTTTATTGCAACGTTGGCAACTATGACAGGCATAAGAGGTGTAAACCTACTGGTCACCGACGGTAAGTCTATATCCGCAAGTGAGGCGACAGAAAGTTTCTTTAATATTGCTCAGTGGGATACAACCGGGCTTACCGAAACGTTAGCGGGACCGGGTGCCACAGAAGAAGTTATGCGAGAAATGGGTAATATTTCTGCCAGCTTAGGCAGGCTACCGTTATTTTTCTACTTCTTAGCGGCTGTTATAGTACTATTCGTAATACTCAAATATACTCGTTTTGGTAGAAGCATATACGCTGTTGGCGGAAATGTAAACGCAGCCAAGATGATGGGTATAAATACATCGAAAGTAACAATTTCCGTGTACGTAATATCAGGCTTGCTTTCGGCACTTGCAGGTTGCGTACTGGCTTCAAGGTTAAAAATGGGGCAATATGCCGCAGGTGAAGGCTGGGAGATGGACGCTATTGCCGCAACAGTGTTGGGCGGAACGCTCATGAGCGGTGGTAAAGGCCAAATATGGGGTACATTCTTTGGTGTGCTGATACTCGGCCTAATAGAACAAATATTCATCATGCAGGGAAATATCAACGTATGGTGGCAAAACATTGTTACAGGCGCAATTTTGTTAGTGGTTGTAATGATTCAGTCAAGGACTGATAAGAAAAAAGAAGTTTAGATTATGAAATATATGGGGACAGAATAGTTTGTCCCCATGAAAGGGTTAGACATGAAGGGCAAAGTATTTAACATTCAAAGATTTTCAACAAAAGATGGTCCCGGAATAAGAACCACAGTGTTTTTAAATGGTTGTAACCTAAGATGTGCTTGGTGTCAAAATCCGGAATCGTGGTCGTTGAAACCAAACATACAGTTGTTTAAAGAAAAATGTGTAAACTGCAGATTGTGTGAGAGCCTTTGTACATGCGGAGCGCATATATTTGATAGTAACGGTAACCACAAAATAGACATGGATAAGTGTGTATTGTGTATGGAATGCGTTACATACTGTCCGACAGATGCACTTGAATGCAAATCAAAAACATATACTGCAGACGAGCTGTTAAAAATTGTTGCGTCCGATATAGATTATTATAAAAACAGTGGCGGCGGAGTAACAATGTCCGGAGGAGAAGCCATGTTGCAAATAGATTTTTTAGAAGAATTTTTATTAAAAGCTAAAGCACAGGGTATTCATACGGCAATAGACACAGCAGGTGCGGTAGCACGTGAATATTTTGAGAGAATAAACCCTTTCGTAGACTTATATTTATACGATTTAAAAGGGTACTCGGACGAAACTCACAAAAAATATGTGGGTAGTTCTAACGAATTGGTGATTAGTAATTTAAAATGGTTAAGTGACAATGGCGCAAAGATAATGTGTAGATTACCGATAATTAAAGGCGTAAACGATGGTCTTTTAGCAGCCGAAGAGTATGCAAAGTTATTGAGCACATTAAAAGGAGTGAAATCGGTTAAACTTATACCCTATCATAACTATGGTATTAACAAGGCTTACAGTATCGGCAAAGAAATGGTCGAGTTTGAAGAGCCCGATAATATAGAAGAAATTGCGAACGTATATAGGAAATATGGAATTAAATCGGAGGATTAAAATTATGAAAATGAAAAAGATGCCTCTCCCCGATTATTTGCAAAATCGGGTAAATGAATGGTTGGATAAAGACTACAGATATACTTTCTACGAAAGAATCACTTTGCTTGAAAAAAGTGAGCCTTTGTATAAAGAAATGTCTTATCCTAAAAGATATGCAAACACGTTAAAATACACTTTGGAAAACATGAGCCTTCCTTTAAATGTAGACGAAATTTTAGTGGGTAATGTTTGCGAAGTTATTCCGACAGAACAAGAATGGGAAGCTGCCGAAAACATGAACAAGGCTTGGTGGGCAGATAAAACTCCCGAAGAAATTCAGAAGAACATTTGTTGGTTCTACTCATATAGCTGGTTGCGTTGTCGTCCGCCGTGGTTTCATTCTTTCGGGCATATTGCGCTTGACTGGGAAATAATGGTAAGCGAAGGTCTTGATGGTTTTATAAACCGTGCAAACGAAAGCTTGAAAACAAAGAGCGACAAAAACAATGTAGAGTTTTTGGGTGGGGTTAAAACAACAATAGAAGCCATAAAAGCATACATAGCAAGGTACGCAAAAGAAGCGGAAAAAATTGGTTTTCATGACAAGGCTGCTATGCTTAAAAACATAAGCGAGGGTGCTCCGAAAACTTTTGTGGAAGCCTTACAATTGCTTTGGTTGGTTGTGCTAATAAACCAAAAAGTGTGCGGAAACGGTGTGTTAAATTTAGGACGTATGGACAAATACCTGTTTGAATTGTATAACAATGACATTAAAAACGGTGTACTAACAAGAGAACAAGCAGGCGAATATGTTCAAGAATTTTTCTTAAAGAACAACGAAATTATGGCCAACACCGACCATATGAGTTTAGATACCGATTCAACCGTAAAAACATTGGAAGTAGCCTTTGACGACCCTAACTATGTAATTATAGGTGGCTTAAATGCAGATAAAACCGGTGGTGTTAATGATTTATCTTCGCTTATGGTAGAAGCGCAGGCAAGCTTAGGGCTTAAAAATCCGTTTATGGTTGTTCGGTATTACGATGGCATAGACGAAGATTTTTGGCAGGGTGTTTGCGATGCAATGAAAGAAAACGCAACAATAGTTATATACAATGACGATACCATGATACCTGCGTTAAAACGCTATGGAATAGAAGAACCGGAAGTTTACAACTATGGATATTTCGGTTGCAACGATCCTATCATTTCGGGAGACGAAGGCGGTCTGCGCCAACTTTGGTTTAATTTATTAAAACCGCTTGAACTTGCAATGAATTCGGGAGATTACCCGATGGAGCCAAACCCGAACGGTAAAGATAAATTTTGCCAATATTCACTTGAAGACAGAATGATAGGCATAATGAAGGGTGCATATTACGGTACAAACACGCTTGATATCAAAAAGATAGACAGCATGGAAAAATTCATAGAGGCATACAGATCTCAAGTGTTCTTCTTGCTTGAAGATTACAGGCGGGGTATAGAGGCGGATATGCTTGTTGAAAAAGAGTACAATGCCGACCGGTTCCGAATTGAAGATGCATTTTTGAGGGGAACAATTGAAAATGCCATAACTTGGAACAACGGTGGAACAAAATATCATAAAATTATTATTCAAGGGAGCGGTATTGCAAATGTTATAGATTCAATGTATGCAATAGAAAAGCTTGTGTTTATTGACCAAGAATACACGCTGAGTGAATTAAACGATGTCTTGAAAAACGATTGGGAAGGTTACGAACTTCTCAGAAGAAAAATAAAGAAAATGCCAAAATTCGGAAATGATATTGCAGAAGTTGATAAGTATGCAAAGATTGTTGCGGAAATATTTACGGATGCGGTACTAAGTGTTAACAACAGTGAATATTTATATCTGTTCTTACCCACATTGTCAACAGACAGAGATTTCAGCACAATGGGTATGACGGTAGGCGCTACCGCCGACGGACGCAAATGCAGAGAAACAATTAGCGAAAATCAATCACCTGTTGAAGGAATGGATGCAAATGGTATTACCGCTTTGTTAAATTCTGTATCACAAGTACCGTTTAACAGAATAACGGGTGGACCGCTAAACATCAGAATGCACCCAACGGCGGTTTCGGGTGAAAACGGAACAGACATAGTGGCTGCGTTGTTTAAAACATTCATGAAGCGGGGCGGGTTGCAAATTCAGCTTAATGTTGTTGGAAAAGACACGCTAATAGCCGCAAAAGAAAACCCGGATAAATACAAGTCTTTATGTGTTAGGGTAACGGGTTACAGTGCATTTTTCACTCAGATGGGGGAAAAAGCACAGGACGAGATGATAAGACGAACAGAACAAACTATTTAATAAATTGGAGGAAACAGTAAATGAATTCATTCGAACTTTGTCTGCCGACAAGAGTAATCTTTGGAGAAGGTAGAATATCCGAAGTAGGTAAGTGGGCACTTGAATATGGTAAGAAAGCTTTTGTACTAACGTATGACGAGGAATTTGTGAGAAATATCGGTTTTTTGGGTAAGGTTGAAGATTCTCTGAAAGCAAGCGGTGTAGAAGGTGTTTACTTTTTCGGAGTAAAATCTAACCCCACTATTGAACTTACAAGAAAAGCGATTGAAATAGTTAAGAAAGAAAAACCCGATGTTATTATTGCACTTGGTGGCGGCAGCGTTATGGATAGTGCTAAAGCTATTGCGGCAGGTGTTAAGTTTGAGGGTGACCCGTGGGAAATTTTTGATAAGAAAGACCCTATAACTTCGGCTATGCCTATAATAGCGGTGGTAACTATTCCTGCAACAAGCTCGGAGATGAACGGCACTACCGTTATGAATAACGATGAATTGCAAAGAAAGGCAGATTATGCAAACCCTTTGCTATGCCCCGAAATTGCAATTTTAGACCCTGAACTTACATATGGCATACCTATGTATCAAACTGCTATTTCGGCGGTTGACATGGTTTCGCACTTGCTTGAAGGCTACATCTCGCATACCGATTCTTTCGTACCCATGCAAAACAGGTTTAGCGAAGGTATGATAACTTCAATTATGGAGTGTATGGAAAAACTGCAAAAAGACAGTGCAGACAAAGAAGCACGTGCGATGTTTATGTGGATAGCAACATATGCATGGAATGGTTTTTATGTAAGTGGTATTGGTGCGTTTGAAGCGATTATACACATGCTTGGGCATTCATTGAGTGCGCTTTATGACACCCCTCACGGACAAGCAATGGCAATCACCATTCCGGCAGTAATGAAATATACAGTAAAAGACAGGGCGCAAAGATACGCAATGCTTGCACGTAACGTATTTAAAATTGAAGAAGACAATGATGAAGTTGCGGCAAAAAAAGGTGTTGAAGCAATGGAGAATTGGATAAGAAGTTTGGGTGTTAAAACAAGGTTGAGTGAAATAGACGTTCTTGACACAGAACCGATTACAAAAGACACATATTTAACCGCCCAAGATTGGGGTTTAAGTGATAAATATACGATAAATATTTGCCGTGATATGTGGGAGCTTTGCAAATGAGAAGCTACAAAGAGTACTTTAGCGAAATATTAAAAGAACATGCGGAAGTAGCGGAGCGAACCGACCAAAAACAGGTTGTTGAGTTTGTTAATTATCTGGCAGAGTCAAAAAAAATATTTGTTATGGGTGCAGGCAGGGAAGGCATATCGGCAAGGGGCTTTGCAATGAGACTTGCACATTTAGGAAAACCAACATACTGGGTGTGGGACGATACCACACCCGGCATGGGAGAAGATGATGTTTTCTTAGTGGTAGACGGCAGGGGCGGAATCGGAATGTTTGATTATATTTTAGAGCAAGCCAAAACCTCGGGAGCTAAGATTGCAATGGTAAGTGCAAACAAAGAAGGTAAATATATTGAAAAATATGCAGATAAATTTTTAATTATTCCTTCCGCCGTATACGGTTGTGAAGTGGCAGATAATGTTGCTACCATACAACCGATGGGAAATCTTTTTGAACAGCATCTGTATATTATGTTTGACATTTTAGCATTATTACTAAAAGATAAACTAC
>CAYJNC010000015.1:0-14770 GCA_964371185.1 uncultured Christensenellaceae bacterium | reverse complement strand
AAATGGAAGCCTTAGAATTCAAAGTAGACAGCAAAACTTGGTTCATAGGCGAAACATTAGCAAACATCAGACTTAAAAAAGACATACTAATTGCGTGTATCAACCGCAAGGGAACAATAATTATTCCACGAGGCAACGACACGATAGAACGGGGAGACACAATTGTTGTGGTCTCTTCGGCTTCCGATTTTATTTTAAAGAATATTAATGATATTTTCGCAGAGCCGGATCATGCACACGAGGGGGCATAAATAAATGAATCGTCGGATGATTTTATATGTTACCTGCATAATAATGAGAATAGAAGCCTTATTGATGGTTCCTCCTATTATCATTGCTTTGGTACAAAATGAATACAATGCCGTATATGGTTTTTTGGTTTCGATTGCATTACTTTTGGGTATTAGTTTATTGTCTGTCATTAAAAGGCCAACCAAGCGTACCTTTTATGCAAGGGAAGGCTTTATAATAGTTGGCATGACTTGGATAATCGTTTCTTTGTTCGGTGCACTGCCTTTCTTTTTCAGTGGGGCAATACCAAGTTTTGTAGATAGCTTTTTTGAAACCGTTTCCGGTTTTACAACAACAGGCGCAAGCATATTAACCGACATAGAAGTCTTGCCCATGAGCATACTATATTGGCGAAGTTTCACCCACTGGCTGGGTGGCATGGGTGTTTTAGTGTTTGTGCTTGCCATTGTTCCGTTGTCTAAAAACGCAGGCCATTCCATGCACATTTTGCGTGCAGAAAGCCCCGGGCCGCAGGTAGACAAGTTAGTTTCACGTATGCACAACACGGCAAAAATTTTGTACGGTATATATATTGGGCTTACCGGGCTGCAATTTATTCTTTTGCTCGCAGGAGGAATGTCGGCATTTGAAAGCATAACTACCGCATTCGGAACGGCCGGAACCGGTGGTTTTGCAGTCTTAAACGATAGCTTGGCAAGTTACAGTCCGTACCTTCAATCGGTTGTGACGGTATTTATGATATTATTCGGAATAAACTTTAACATTTTCTTCCTAATTATGATGCGCAAATTTACGAAAGTATTAAGAAACCAAGAATTATGGTTGTATTTAGGCCTTATGTTTACGTCTATTCTGATTATTACATTCAACGTAGTGCCCATGTTTAGCAGTTTGGCCGAAAGTTTTCATCATTCGGCGTTTCAGGTTGCGTCTATCATGACCACAACAGGTTTTGCAACGGTAGACTTTAATTTGTGGCCACAGATTTCACGAACTTTACTTGTAGTTTTGATGGCACTCGGCGCCTGTGCCGGCTCTACGGGTGGTGGATTTAAAACCGCTCGTGTACTTATATTGGCTAAATCTTTTGCTCGTGACATAAAAAGGCTTTTGCGGCCTCGGTCTGTGGCATTGGTTAAGATAGACAATCAGACAATTGAAGAAGAAACAATCAACAGCACAAAGAGTTATCTTGTTGCGTATATGTTTATTGCAATTATTTCCGTAATCCTCATATCCATAGACAATTTTTCTTTTGAAACAAATGTTACCGCAGTAATTGCAACCATGAACAACATCGGCCCCGGCCTTGACCTTGTTGGGCCAACCGGCAATTATGCAGCGTTCTCCGATTTCAGCAAATTGGTTTTAAGTGCAAATATGCTAATCGGCAGATTAGAACTTTTTCCCATGCTTATGCTTTTTGCCCCTGCAACTTGGAAAAAATAGAAGTATTATAATATACAAAAAACAGTTAAAATTATCCGGCAAAATTGATACTTATAAATATTTGTGGTATAATATTTTAATCACAATACGAAAAGGTAGATAAAAAATGGCAAATTTATTGCTTGCAATAGACGGAAACAGCTTAATGCACCGTGCATATTGGGCCTTACCGGAAATGCAATCGGAAGATGGAACACCTACTAATGCAATTTACGGTTTTTTTACAATGCTTTTTAAAATAGTAGAAGAACATTCACCCACACACATAGCCGTAGCTTTTGATCGCCCGGAAAAAACTTTTCGGCATGAAGCATACGACGAATATAAGGCCGGTCGAAAAAAAACTCCCGACGAGTTGCATATTCAACTTAAGCTAATAAAAGATGCGCTCAGCATAGTCGGAATAAAATGCGTAGAGCAGGCAGGCTATGAGGCCGACGATATTTTAGGTGCGCTCACCAAAAACGCAAATATGCCGGCATATATTTTCACAGGCGATAAAGACGAACTTCAGCTTATTACGTCTTTAGTCAACGTTGTACTTACAAAAAAAGGTGTAAGCGAAACAAGAATTATGACGGTAGAACAACTTAAGGAAGATTTAGGCCTTGCCCCCAACCAAATTCCCGATTTAAAGGGTTTAATGGGCGATGCCTCCGATAATATTCCCGGTGTTAGGGGAGTTGGCGAAAAAACGGCGCTCAAGTTGCTTGCACAATTTGGCACGGTCGAAAACTTGTATGAAAACATAGAAGAATTGCCTAAGAATAAAATGTACGAAAAATTGGTTGACGGAAAAAAATTTGCATTTATGTCTAAGAAATTGGCGACCATAGACATAAATATGCCGTTAAATGCAGAAATTTCAGATTTTTCTTTTAATGGTTTTTCAAATGCCGATTTGGAAAAAATGTTTATAAAATATAGTTTTAAAAATTTCTTAAAGCGTTTTAACTTAGAGCAAAATTCTCAGGAAGAAGAAGTTTCGGCGGTGATCCCTACGGTAATCACAACAGATAAATTAAACATCATCGAAAACGCCGATGAGTTTTCTTGTTTGGTGTTGTCGGACGGTGTCCATGTTGCCGTTAATTCTACGGAAGAATATGTTTTGCCCATAAAACAAACGTTGATAGACGACGGTTATGACATATCTGAAATTATTTTGGCGCTTAAACCATATTTTAACACAAAAAAGGTCATTTTGCATGATGCCAAAGCGTTTTTGCATACCTATGATTACTATGACATAAATATTATTGACTTCTACGACACTATGCTTGCCGCTTGGGTTATTTACCCGTCCTATTCAAAATACACGATAGACGAAGTAAGCAAGAGGGCAGGGCTAACCTTAGGCGCGTACAGCTTATTTTTACTTAAAGAAAATCAGCAGAACGATTTAGAACAAAACGAGCTACTAAATATATATGAAAACATAGAAAAACCGCTCTTACGTTTATTATTCCGGATGGAGAAATCCGGTGTGTTGGTTAGCAAAGAAGAGTTGGCGGCACTTGGGAAAGATTACGACGAACAATTGACCGTTCTTACAAAAAATATATATGAGTTGGCGGGTGCGGAATTTAACATCGGCTCACCGAAGCAATTGGCTGAAATTTTATTTGAACGTTTGGGTTTGCCGGTTATCAAGAAAACCAAAACAGGTTATTCAACAGATGCCGAAGTCTTAGAGAAGCTATACGATAAGCACCCATCATGGAATATCGTACTTTAAGCAAGTTTAAAGGCACCTACATAGACGGCTTACTACCGCTTATCAAAAACGACTATTTGCACACAACATTTTTGCAGACCGCAACAGCAACTGGCAGGCTTTCGAGCATTGAGCCTAATTTGCAAAACATACCCATACGCTCAAGATTGGCAGACGACATAAGAATGGCGTTTATTGCGCCTGAAGGTTATGTCATAGTATCCGCCGATTATTCACAGATAGAACTTAGGGTTTTAGCAGAAATGGCAAACGACGAAAATTTAAAGAAAGCTTTCATAAACGGAGAAGACATTCACAAAAGGACGGCCGCCGAAATATTGCACAAAGATATTTCAGATGTAACAAAAGAAGAGCGTTCTCATGCTAAGGCGGTGAATTTCGGGATAGTATACGGCATCAGTGATTTTGGCTTGGCAAAAAATACCGGACTGACACGAAAAGAGGCCGGTAAATACATAGAAATGTATTTAGAGCGTTTTTCGGGGGTTCGTCGATACATGGAAGACACAAAGGAAGAGGCTCATCGGGACGGATATGTTAAAACGCTTTTAGGCAGAATTCGCTATATACCCGAGCTTGCTTCAAAAAACTTTAACATTCGTTCGGCAGGCGAGAGAATGGCGTTAAATGCACCCATTCAGGGGACTGCCGCCGACATAATGAAAATAGCCATGAACAAAGTTGCAAAGGCTTTGGAAGGTTTACATTCAAAAGCAGTATTACAAGTACACGACGAGCTGATTATTTATGCAAAAAAAGAAGAGCAAAAAGAAGTAGAATCCATATTAAAAGATTGCATGGAAAACGCCGTACAACTTAACATACCTTTAAGTATAAATGTTGCGGCAGGAGGGAATTGGTTAGAAGCAAAATGAAAAAAATTATTGGATTAATGGGAAACAGTGGGGCAGGCAAAAGCAGTGTAGCCAAGTATCTTGCAAAAAAAGGCGCTAAAATTATTGACGCCGACGAAATCTCACACGAGATTTGCGAGAAGGGCGAGCCCGGCTATGTAGCCGTAAAAGAAAATTTTGACACATATTTTTTCAATGACGACGAGACTTTAAACCGAAGAAGGCTCGGCCGCCACGTTTTTGCAAACAAAAGCGCATTGCAAAAACTTGAAAACATTCTTCATCCGATTATCGTGAAAAAGGTTGAGGAAGAAGTTGCCTCAAGCGAATACGAAGTTACAATCGTAGATTGTGCCTTGCTTGTTCGTACCGGCCTATATTTATTGGTAGACGAAGTTTGGATAGTTACGGCAACGGAAGACACAAAGTTGAACAGAATATGCGCAAGAGATAATATTAGCTTTGAACAAGCACTAAACAGGCTAAGAAATCAAACTCCCGATAGCGAATTAATGAAATACGCCCAAACAGTTATTGTTAACGACGGCACGCAAGCGCAATTATACGAACAGGTAGAGGAAGCATTTGCATGAAAACAAGCCCTAAGAAAAAACCTGTTGTAATTGCAATTATCATCATTGTTTTACTAATTTTGGCAGCGGCAACCTTGCTTCTCGGTGTCTTTTTTGGTGAAGGTCCTTTCGGCAAATTCAAGTATCCGCTTGAATATACCGAAACAATCAGCGAAGAGGCACAAAAAGCAGGCTTAGACCCTTATTTGGTTGCAGCCGTAATTAACACGGAAAGCGGTTTTGATCCCGATGCGGTTTCGCCTGTCGGGGCCATTGGTTTGATGCAAATAATGCCGGAAACCGGCGAATGGATAGCAGGAAAACTCGGCTATGATGACTTTTCTACAGATATGCTATACGACGAATCAACTAATATTCAATTCGGATGTTGGTATCTATCTTTCTTAGACGAACGTTTTAGCGGCGATATTCCTCTTATAACGGCGGCTTACAATGCCGGCCATAACCGCGTGGCGGAATGGCTTTCAGACGAAACAATATCCGACGGTGAAGCGCTTATTTCCATACCGTTTGAAGAAACCGAGCAATATGTTAAAAAAGTTACCCGCGCGATTGAAAAGTATTTAGAATATTATCCACAAGCTTTTTAATTATTGTTATAATACTCGTACTTTCTTTAGTACTCGTACTATCTTTCTGCCACCCGGCATGTGTAAGAGTTCGTTCTCGCTGATTCCTCTGAATTTAACGAGTGAAACAAGATATATAATTATGCCCACAAATACGGCGCATAAAATTCCTAATGTGTTTGAATACCTGCTCAGGCCAAAATACACAAGTGCGGCTAATATTGTCATTAGAACAGTGCTTATTAGCGGTATTCCTACATGTCTTGGGAAATTTATTTTTCCGCCCGTATATTTGTATACACATATGCAGTTTAACACCGTTGTAATGGTGTAGCAGGCAACCGTGCCTATTGCGGCGGCATATATGTTTATTTCCGGAATACGAATCATGGTGACACTTATTATTACCTTAACAACCGTACCGATGGCTAAATTTATAGCAGGTATTTTTGGTTTTCCCACGCCTTGCAGTGCACCGTTTGTCGTTTGTACCAAAGGCAAAAACAACGCAACAGAGGCCAAAACAATAAGCAAGCTTGCCGCCAAATCTATTTCTTGCTGAGAAGAAGTTCCGTATAACAGCATAATTATCGGCCTTGAAAAAACTACGAATGCGGCTAAAATCGGCAGTCCTTCTATGAAAGCAAACCTCATACCGCTCGAAGCATTTCTGGCGATTTGTTCTTTGTCGCCTATTTTTTTCGCACGTGAGATAGAAGGAACAATGCTCACTTGGACGGCTTGTGACAATATGGCAGTCATGTTGATAAGTGTGGTAACCCCTCCAGATAAAACTCCGAACATACTGCTTACGGTGGCCTCGTCAAAGCCGAGTGCAGTTAGGCCGTTTGGAATTATAATAGAGTCAAGCAAAGTAACCAACGGGAAAATCAATGCGCCGATTGTTATCGGGATTGCAATTTTCAACAATGAGGTTAGTATGGTTTTTGATGACTCGGTAGGAATTGTAAGCGGAGTCGAATTTATTTCTTTAATCATCTGCTGTTTTTGTTTGCCGTAAACAAAGCGTACATATAAAAGAGCAAGTAATTCGGAAATGGTTATACCTATAAGCGCACCCATAGAGCCAAGCTCCGGCCTGTTTGTCAGCTTCATAAAGATATATGCAATTATTAGCCCGGCAACAAACTTAACAACCTGCTCTATAATTTGCGAAACTGCGGTTGGGCGCATGTTTTGGAGCCCTTGAAAATACCCTCTGTATGCAGACATAAGCGAAACAAAGAACAAAGAAGGGGCAATTGCCATCAAGGAATAAACGGCTTGCGGAAGTGCCTGACCGCTTGTTATGGGCTCCGCCAAAAAGAACATAAGCAAGAAGGCTGCAATGCCCACTATAAATAAAAATCTAAATGAAACTTTAAATACGTTATGCGCACCTCTGTAATCGTTACCGGTCACTTTCTCGGACACCAATTTTGATATTGCAAGCGGTATACCCACCGTAGAAATAACAAGCAACGCCGAGTAAACAGGGAATGCCTTGCCATAATAACTCATGCCTTCAAAGAAAATAAGGTTTGTTAAAAATACCCTAAAAAAAGCACCTACAATTTTTACTATTATTCCTGCCGTGCCAAGTGTCACAGCACTTTTCATTAGATTTCTACTATTATCAGCCACGTAACTCTCCCCATTTTTTCGCATTATTCAATAAAATAGTATATCATAAATTGTAAGAATAAAAAACGGTACTTTGTAAACTTAATGTTACAAATTATATTAAGTGTTTAAAAACATCATATTTTATGGCATAATAAACAAGAATGGGAGTTTTATGTTAATGTTGAGGAGTAAGATGAATAGAATTTTTAAAATAACAACCTTAGTTTTTCTTATGTTTGCAATGTTTATACTAAGTGCCTGCAACAGCATTTTTGTTAACAATAATGAATCACAGCCGACAAGCCAGGTTTCTCTGAAAGAAGAAGTTGTTCCCGAGATAGGCGGAGACATGTTCGTAAGTATGCCAAGTGGCGAAGTATCTTTTGATCCTCTGACTACGACAAACGAAGAAATGCTTAATTTATTAGGGTTGATATACGAAAAACCTTTCACCTACGATTCTCAAGGGCGTTTAATTAACTCTTTGGTTGAATCCTACACTGTAGACGAATCAAAAACAGTGTTCACTTTTACGCTAAGAAACAACGTTTATTTTTCAGATGGCATAACAATGCTTACCGCCGACGACGTATTATACAGCTTAGAGCAGGTTATGGAACTCACCGATGACACACTCACACAAGATGTCGAGGCTTCACCCGACGACGAGGGCTCCGACGAACAAGACGATACAGCCGTAGACGAAAATAACGAAGACGAAAATACTCCGATAGAGGAGCAAACTGTTGTAGAAGGCCCGGGGTTTGAAAAATATAATGAGTATGTTGTGTCTGCCGAAAAAATAGACGACCTAACAATTAAATTAACAACAAACAAGGCCGGAAATGTCGGCCTTCATCTCATGACTTTTCCCGTTTTAAGCGAGTCTTTTGCAGCTCAACAATTGCCGGTAGGCACAGGCCCATACAGCGTCGGCAGTTATTCTTCCGAAACGGGCATAGTATTTGTGCGCAACGAATTTTGGTGGCAAGGCACACCTTATTTAGACACCATTGTTGCAGAACCCATACAAACAATGCAAGAAAAGCTCGAAATGCAAGACAGCGGATTAATAGACCTTGTGATAACAGATGCACTATATGCCGAAAGATACAGTACCGACGGACAAACACAAATCATAGACTATACAACAAACTATTACGACTGCATTGTTCCAAACTTAATTAATTCGGATTTAAAAGACGTTAATGTGCGCCAGGCAATTTCTTATGCCATAGACAGACGCGAAATATTGTCTACCGTGTTATTAAATCATGGAATTCCGACAAATATTCCCATACCTTCCGACTACTTTGCGTACGACGCAACATCAAACACCGGCGACCACGACCTAACACTTGCTCGCGAATTTTTATATAATGCCGGCTATAGAACAGAAGAAGAAGGCGAGGGAAGTGTGTTAGACCTAACGTTAATTGTACAAGACGATTCGGAAAATTCATATAAAAGAGAAGCCGCAAAGGCTATACAAAAGCAACTTGAAGAAGTTGGCATAGTCATTACGATAGAATCACTTGAAGAAGAAGAATATTTAGCTAAATTGACTACCGGAAACTACGATTTAGCCTATTGCAGTTATTATATGGACATAGTACCCGACTTGTCTTTTATGTTTGAAACGGACGGTACGGCTAATTATGGGTATGTTCAAAGTGAAGAAATAAACAACGCCATTGACGCTTGTTCTCTTGCAATAACAGAAGAAGAGATGCAAACATCCTATGCACAATTGCAAAATATTTTAATAGAACGTATGCCACAAATCGGCCTTTATTTCAGAACAAACTCTATACTTTGCGATCAAAGCATTCAGGGAATTACAAACTCAAGACAGGGTGCCGTGTTTGAAGACATAGAATTTTGGTACAACATACATTTTGCACGACCCGTTTCTGAAGAAAACCCGGCCGTTCCCACAAGAACCCCTCAACCATATGCAGATCCAATTACGGAAAATGAATCGACAACCACAGAGCCGACTCCAAGTACGACAACAGTAGTTGAAGGCGACACGATTACGACGTCGGGTGAACTTCAATAATATTTTTTAAATTTAATTATTAAGATGCGATTGATGTTATAGAAACTAAATGTTCTTCGTCGGATATTCCTAAAACATCGGTCTTACTGTTGTTAAAATATAAAACCGTATATCCATTCATACCGCTCGTGTTGTAGGTTTGTGTTCGTGTGGGCATTCCAAACAACGATGCCGCATATTGCACACCGTTTATTTCGGCAATTACCGGGCGATGCTCCCATGTGTCTCCACCAAAAATATATGTGTAAGTATCAAAATCATCGGCGCTTTGCGTCACAACATGTGCGCTGTTTTCGCCACCGACACGTTTTACTTCAAACGATGAACCTGTGTTGTAGTCGGTTATTTTTATGACATCGTCCACCAAAAACTGTGTGTCTATATATTCCCAAGAAGAAAGCTCTCCCTTTTGGGTATAGTTTCCCGTAAACGCACGTCCGATAGGCGAAGAAAATTCCGGGTTAGAACCATTTCTTACTGCATCTTGTGAAAACAATAAATATAGGGTGTCATCACCTATTTGGCCGTCATCCGGCAAACCGTTCGCCTGCTGAAAGGCTCTGACCGCAGCGGTTGTTACTCCGCTGAATTTTCCCGTCGGCCGATAATTAAAATAGCCTAAATCGCTTAGCCTGCGTTGAATTGCATATATGTCGCTTCCCGTAGAACCGGACTCTAAAACGTCGTCACCGGCGGCAGAAACAAGCAACGGTATGGTTAACAAAATTACAATTAAAATAATAAATCTCTTTTTCATAGTATTATTGTACACAAACATGCTAAAAAATGCAAATCTTCTCTTTCCTAACGGAGTCATTTTATATATAATATTATTATGATAATAACAGAAATTATGACTTGTAAAAAAAATAAAAACAGGGTTAATGTTTATGCCGACAATTCTTTTGTTTTTGCCTGTGACAAAGAAACAGCCGTTTTAAACGGCTTAAAAAAAGGCCTCACATTAGATGATGAAACAATCAACAACATAAAAGAAGAAGACATAAACCGCTTGGCTTTTTCAAAGGCTCTTTCATATGTTGCCCGAAAAATGCGCAGTTTTAAAGAAGTTGAAGATAAGCTAAAGCAATTGGGTTTTAAATCGCATGACATAAGCAGTGCCATCAATAAACTATGCGAATACGGTTATATAGACGACGAAATTTATGCAAAAACTTACGCCCAAGAATTAGCTCAGCGCTACGGACAAAAAGTAGTACAATACAAATTAATACAAAAGGGAATAGAAAAAGACATTGCAAAAAAATATTCTTATGAATACACATCGGCAGATGTACTAAAAGAGCATTTGTCACGTTTAGATAAAAAATATTCAAGCGAAGAACCTTATAAGCGCAAACAAAAAACTATCCGCTCTTTGCTTGCAAAAGGTTTTTCATACGACGAAATAAAATCTGTCTTAGGGGAAGTAGAGGAAGAATATGAAGAGTGAGATAGTTAGATTGCTTTTTTCATGCGAAGACTTCATTTCGGGAGAAGAAATAAGTAAAAAGTTAAACATTACTCGAGCTGCCGTTTGGAAACATATTAAGGCTTTAAAAGAAGACGGTTGCATAATTGAGGCGCACACGAACAAGGGGTATTCTCTAAAAGAAACTCCCGACTTATTAAAGCCCGAATACATAAATAAATACTTAACAAATAAAGACGTTTGTGTTAAATGGAAAAACGAGACTGACTCAACAAACACACTGGCAAAAAATGCCGCAAGAAAGGGCGAAGGCTCATACACTGTTTATACGGCGGAGCATCAAACCGCAGGAAAAGGAAGGATAGGAAGAGTTTGGACGTCTTCTTTTGGCGAGGCCATACAATTCAGCATAATTTTTCGGCCAAATATTGCGCCTTCTCAAGCGCCTGCCATCAATTTTGCGGCCGCACTCGGCGTTTGCAGTGGCATTAAAATCGCATATAAGCAGGACTTGCGCATAAAATGGCCTAACGACGTAGTATACGGAAGTAAAAAAGTCTGCGGCATACTGACAGAAATGTCGGCCGACATGGACAGGGTAGAATTCATTGTTTGCGGAGTAGGCATCAATGCAAATCAACAAAGTTTTCCTTCGGACATTTCAGACAGGGCAACTTCTATCAGGCAAATTGTCGGAGAAAAGATTGATAGGGTAAGGCTTGCCGGAATAATAATAGACGAAATTGTAAAATACTTAGACCTATACGAAAAATACGGCTTAGAACATATTTTACCGCAATATATTGAGCATAGTGCGGTGATCGGCAAAGAAATTACCATAAAGTGTCCGAACGAAGAAATTATAGGAGTCTGCACAGGATTTGGAAGAAACGGCGAAATTGAAGTTACGACGGATACCGGCAAAGCCTATTACCATGCCGGAGACGTCAGCTTAAGAGGGGTAGACGGTTATGTATAAAGGAAAAATCACCGACATATCAGGCCTTTTGGTCGGTCATGCACAGGTAGATAAAACAGGAGTTACGGTTCTTTTGGCAAAAGATGGCGCAATATCCGGCGTAGACGTTAGGGGTGGTGCTCCGGGTACTCGGGAAACAGACACCATGAGCATGGCAAGAACGGTAAAACACGCTCATGCCATTTTAATATCGGGTGGAAGTGCCTTCGGGCTTTGTGCGGCAGACGGTGTTATGAAGTACTGCGAAGAAAACAACATCGGCATTAAAACTCAAGACGCCTGCGTCCCGATTGTGCCTTCTGCGGTTATTTACGATTTAGCGCATAAGGGCAGTCGGCCGACAGCACAAATGGGTTATTTGGCTTGTAGCACGGCAAACAAAGATTTTGCACAGGGCGCAGTCGGCGCCGGAACGGGTGCAAGCATCGGAAAAATTATGGGATTTAAAAACGCACAACAAGGTGGAATCGGCAGTGCAAGCATTAGTATTAACGGTGTCACGGTTGGTGCGCTTGTTTGTGTCAACTCTTTTGGCGATGTTTTAGAAGGAAACAAAATAATAGCGGGCGCAAAATTAAATTCAGAGCATATAAACACAGAAGAATACATATTGCAAAACAAGCCGATCACCGATAAATATTTGAATGAAAACACCACAATCGGCATCATAGCAACAGATGCAAGGCTTACCCGTGACGATGTGACACGCTTGGCTCAATCGGCTCAGGATGGCTTTGCACGAGCCATAAACCCGGTTCATACTCCTCTCGACGGCGACACAATTTTCGCTCTTTCATACGGCGACAAAAGTGCGGACATAAATATACTTTGTGTGGCGGCGGCAGAAGCTATGCGACGTGCAATCGTTAATGCGGCTTTAATAAGCAATAATGTTTAAATAAGCGAGGTAAAACAATGGAAAGAATAGTTTATGCGGAACAAATGAGAAGTATTGACGCGTACATGATTAACCAAATGAAGATTCCCGGTCTGTTGCTCATGGAACAGGCGGCAACAAGAATGGCCGACATCATCATGAAAACAAAAGAACCTTGCAAAGTTTGTGTTGTATGCGGTGTAGGTAACAACGGTGGAGACGGCCTCGCCATCGCCCGAATACTGCTGATTTACGGTTATGATGTGCAAATATTGATGGTAGGCGAAAAAAAGAACCTAACGGAAGATGCAAAAATTAATTTTTCTTTGTTTGAGCAACTAAACAACAATGTCAAATGGGCAAGAAACAAAGAAATAATTTGTGCCGACATCGTTGTCGATGCACTTTTCGGCATTGGTCTGTCTCGTGATGTAGAAGGCATTTATGCCGACACAATTAATTCAATAAACGAATCGGGCGCTATAGTTTTTAGCGCGGACATACCGTCCGGTATATGTGCAGACAGCGGAAAAGTACTGAACGTAGCCGTTGCGGCAAATATGACCGTGACATTTCAGTATGCAAAAACAGGGCATTTTTTGTATCCGGGCAAAGAATATATCGGCAAATTACATACCGTTAAAATCGGTATAGATAACGGTTTTTCGCACGATAACAACACATGGCTGCATACAAACTGTAATAACATGCTGAAAAAAAGAAATCCAAACACCAACAAGGGAGACTATGGCAAGTTGCTTATAATTTCCGGAAGTGTCGGCATGGCAGGTGCGGCGGTCCTGTGTGCAAGTTCATCCATTAAAACCGGCACCGGGCTTACTTGTGTGGCATCTGTAGGCGAAGTTGTCGATATTGTGCAACAGGCTGTGCCCGAAGCTACCTGTAAAATATTACACGCACAAGACGGCAAAATTTCAGCAGAAAACGTGTCATACATAAATTCCATATCTAAAGATTATTCCGCAATAGCAATTGGTCCGGGGATGTGCGCTTGTGAAGGAACAAAAGCAATCCTTACCGACCTCATTTTAAACTACGAGGGCTGTTTAATTATAGATGCCGACGCAATCAACGTTTTAGAAAACACCGGCCGGCTCCTGCTTAAAAAAGTGGGAAACATAATTTTGACACCTCATCCAAAGGAGTTTTCGCGCATAAGCGGATATTCTATTGAAGAAATACTCGCAAACCCGATAAAAACAGCAAAAGAATTTTCGGAAAAACACGGTGTGACACTCTTGCTTAAAGGCGCAACAACAATTGTATGCGAAAACGGTGGCGATGTTCATTTGCTCGACGTTGGGACACCCGGCATGGCTAAAGGGGGCAGTGGCGATGTGCTAACGGGAATAATTTCAAGTTTATGTGCGCAACAAAGCCATTCTTATGTCGATGCAACCGTATTAGGAGGCATAATAGCAGGCAATGCAGGGTGTTTGGCAGATGAAAAATACGGTGATTATTCTATGAGCCCACAAGACACAATAAAAGAAATTTCAAATGTGATAAAAAGTGTGGCATATTTGTAAATTTATTGGTACAATAGATTCATTATGAATTTTAATAAGGGGAGACAGAAAATGACCGAACAATCAAAAATTGCAAATCCCGCACCACTCGGACTATTGGGATTTGGACTAACAACACTACTACTCAATCTGCATAATGCCGGAATTATGCAACTCGACGCCGTAACAATCGCAATGGGGTTTGCCTTAGGCGGACTATGTCAATTAATTGCAGGCATTATGGAATTCAAAACAGGGAATACCTTTGGCGCTACCGCATTCTGTGCTTATGGTGGCTTTTGGTGGTCCTTAATTATTATTTGGGCACATCCGTTTGAACAGTTTGAAGTAAGTATGCAAAGCATGGGCTTCTACCTATTGTTATGGGGCATATTCACATTGTTTATGTTCATCGGAACACTTAAACAAAGCAGGGCAAACAGGGTCGTATTCTTTACCTTAACTCTATTGTTCTTCTTGCTTGCCATAACAGACTTCACCGGTAATGAAACAATAGGCATGATAGCCGGTTATGTTGGAATATTCTGCGGTGCATCTGCATTATACAACAGCTTCGGACAAATTTTAAACGAAACCTATGGAAAGACATTATTACCGCTGTAATTATCGTTATAACAAAAAGGCATTGTGAGAATGATCGCAATGCCTTTTTTATTTGTTCGCAAAATACTAATTATTGTTCATTTATGCTTCTTATTCGCTCGTTATCCCTACGTTTGCATTGTCGTAACATAGGGCAATTTTTTTATTTGGCGGAACTATCAAGAATTCTTCATCATTCCAATTACC
>CAYJNC010000014.1:0-14914 GCA_964371185.1 uncultured Christensenellaceae bacterium | reverse complement strand
TTCTGATAGTATGCTCTATCCAAAAATCACGTATGCCTTTGTCTTTATGACTTAAGGTATAACCATCTTCACCTTTAGGATGAGAGAATGATGTCGGATTAAAATCCAAACCAATTTTTTGGTCTATTGCATAATCTATCCAACTATCAAAATGCTCCGGTAATATTTGGTCTCTGTCTACTACTTTCCCGCCGGCCTCAAGATACATTGCGTGTATGTTAATTTTGTTTTTGCCCGGTACAAGTGAAAGCATTTTTGAAATGTCGGCACGTAGCTGTTCTGCGTTCGTTGCCTTACCCGGATAATTGCCCGTTGCCGCTATGCCACCGGTCAAACCTCCTTCCTTAACCTCAAAACCGCCTACATCGTCTCCTTGCCAGCAATGAATAGAAATCGGAATTTCGTCTAACATCTTCATTGCGCCAAAAACATCAACACCCAAACTACCATAACACTCTTTTGCATAATTTAATCCATTTTCAATACGACTCATTTTTTCTCTCCTCTTAATTATTTAGATAATTTCCATTTCGCCAATGTAAAATTTTTTTGTGGTTTTTTTGGCTTTTTTCAAAAACATTGAATAATTGCTTTTGAAAATATTATTGCATATACGCCAATCTTACTACTGTTTTTTTCTCTTGTTTAAATTGTTTCACTCAGCACCAAATGCGCTTGTTTGATAATTGTTTATTTTTCTTATCTATATTCTACTCTTTTTATTTAGAAAATCATTGTAAAAAATTGGCGTGTTATATGTAAATATTGTTTTTTAATTAATAATTGAATTTTCTAAAATGCAACGGTGTCACACCCACAACTTTTTTAAATTTTCTTATAAAATTACATTCGTCCAAAAATCCGACGGCAAAAGCAATTTGACCAACAGAATTTTCCGTAGACCTCAGCAACTTTTTCGCCATGTCTATCCTATAATTAATCAGGTATTCATACGGAGTCATACCGCTAAACTGTTTAAATAACTTTAAAAAGTAATATTTAGATAGATGAGCCACTTTTGTGAAATCTTCGAGCGTAATAGGATTTTGATAGTTATTTTCAATGTATTCTATCACCTGCGCCATAGAATCTTTATGTTGCAACATAACTTTTGTGTCTTTTACCCTATACTTACCCATTGCCATGGCAGTAAGTATGTTAGTTATGTGCAGTGATATCATCATACTTTGTTTGATGTCATTTACACCCGGATTGCTCATTATATTCTTAATATTTTTCATAAAATCGGCCGTGTCTTCAATAAATACGCTTTTTATTGCGGTATCATTCACGATGTCGTAATAACTTTTAGCTCCTACACCGTTGAAATGTATCCACACGTGCTCCCATGAGTCGGATGAATCTGTCGCGTAATGGTGGTAATCTTCACAGTAAATTAAAATCGCAGTGTTTTTTTCAAGTTGAAGTGTTTGTCCTTTATGTTTTATTATTCCTCTACCGGAAATTGTATATAAAATATAATATTCTTTTTTTCCCGTCCGTTCTGTGTAAAAATTAGGACCTGCCTTAAAATGTCCGACTTCTGAAACACTAAACGGCAATTCTTTTGCATTTTGATTAGGAGTTATCATTATCCACTTGTAAGTTTTGTCTACGTCTAAATAAAAATTTAACATGATTACTGCTCCTCGGAATAAAAAACAAAAAATTTTTTGTTGGCATTTTTGTTAATTGCAGATATAATAAAAATAAATCAATTGCATATAAACAATACTATATTACTTTTTATGCAAATTCAAGCACAATTTTAGGAGGTTACAAAAAATGTTAGAACAACTTGTTTCACTTTCAAATCGTTATGGGAGCGATCCCAAGTATGTGTTGGCCGGTGGTGGCAACACTTCTTTTAAAACCGATGATACGCTCTACATAAAAGGTTCCGGTACTTCGCTTGCTACCATAAAAGCGGAAGATTTTGTTTCGATGGATAGATCCAAGTTAAACGATATGCTAAAAAAAGAATATCCTAACGAAGATGCCGCACGTGAGGCAGAAGCACTTTTAGACATCATGGCGGCACGTATGGAAGGCAACGGCGAAAAACGTCCGAGCGTTGAAACGCTTTTGCATAATTTATTCCCCTACAAATACGTTTTGCACATTCATCCAACGCTTGTTAACGCCCTTACCTGTTCGGTAGGAGCAGAAGACAAGGCTCGTGAACTTTTTTCCGATTCTTTTGTTTGGATACCCGCATACCGCCCGGGCTATGCACTTTCTATGTTATGTGCAAATAAGATGAATGAATATAAAGCAACTTTTAATAAGCCTGTTCAAATATTGATATTGCAAAATCACGGTATTTTTATTGCCGCAGACAGCGTAGAAGAAATTGACGAAAAGACTAATCAAATTATGATTACCTTAGAGAATAATTGCGAACAAAAGCCATCTCTTGAACCGTTAGATTATGACGAATGTTCAGTTAACGATTTTAAACAGAGAATAGCAGCTATGTATGACAAAGAAGTTTATACGGAATTTGCAACCAATAAAACGTTTTTATCTTTGTTTGAAAGTAAAGATAGTTTTCTTCCGCTGTTCAACCCTTTCACTCCCGACCACATAGTTTATTGCAAAGCAAAATTTTTATACTTAGAAAACACTCAGGAGTTAGAAACCCTGTTTGACGAATTTGTCGAACAAAACGGTTATGTACCCCATGTTATTTGCGTTAGTGGTGTAGGCGCTTTTTATGTGGCTCCGTCAATAAAAGAATTAAACAACATTAGTGCGCTTTTCATAGACGCCGTATGCCTTGCCGTATACACTCGCAATTTCGGCGGCTACTTGCATATGGACGAAGACCTAACAGACTTTATTCTCAACTGGGAAATGGAAGCGTACCGACAAAAAGTTGCCGCAAAGTAACATGTTTTTTATAACAACTATTAGTCTTAAAAATAATTCTACTTGCGCTTGCAAGTAGAATTATTTGTTTTTTGCATACGTTTAGATATAAAAAATTCATCTATGTACATTTAGGTTATTATTCTGACAGAGCTACCCCCGTTTATTTCTTTTTTCACGACAATCTGTTTTTCTATCTTTTGCTTTAATTCTGCGACGTGCGATATAATTCCTACCATACGCCTTCCTTCACTAAGCTCGCTCAACGTCCGTATTGCATTTGCCAAAGAATCTTCGTCGAGAGAGCCAAAGCCCTCGTCTATAAACATGGTGTCTATTCTTATTCCGCTTGCCGATTCTTGAATTTCATCTGCTAAGCCTAAGGCTAAGCACAAAGATGCCTGAAAAGACTCTCCGCCCGACAACGTTTTTACACTTCTTTGCGTGCCGTTCAAGTGGTCGTAAACATCTAATTCCAATCCTGTCTTGCCCCTTATTGTGTCAAAGTTAACTTGTCTCTTGAGTTCGTATTGTCCGCCTGACATTGTCAACAATCTTTTGTTTGCACGAACAAGCGTTTTGTCGAAATATGTCATCTGGACATATGTTTCCAGCATGATTTTTCCTTTTCCGGTTACGGCTCCGTTAGCGGTGTCGCAAACAGCTTTTACCCATCCTAATTTTTGTTCCTGCAATTTAAGTTCTTCGCTTTGCCTGTTTATTTCAAACAAAGTGTTTTTGTTGGTTTGGCTTTGAATGGCGAGCGACTTAATTTGCTTTTCATAATAATCCCTTTTCAGACCGTATTCTTTTTGTTCTGTGTAGAGTTTTTCTAAGTCGAATTGTTCTTCATCTTTCAGCTGTAATTCTAACTCCGCTATTCTGCCCTTATACCTATCAGACTCTTCTTTGTTTCGCAAATAGTTTTTTTCTGCCACATCAAATTCTTGTTGCATACTGATAATTCTATCTTCTTTTTCTTTAATATTTAAAATTGCTTCCGCCCTGCTTTCATACTCTAAACCTTTTTTCAGTTCTTGAATATTTTTTAAATAGTTTTTCTCGTTTAATTCTGCTGTTAGTATGGATTGCTGCAAGCTATTTATATTATTCTGAAATTCACTGATTGCATATTCGGTTTTCGGTATCATGGCTTGTAACTCTGTTAAACGTTCTTCGTCGGCTTTTGCCAGTTCATACTTCTTAATTATGTCTGCTTGTTTTATTGCAAACTTCTCTTTGAATTGTTTAAACTCTGCCTCGGCCTGTTCATAAACAATTTCTTTTTCGCAAATTTCACATACTGATGTCTGAATAATATTTTTTCCGTTTGTGATTCGCTCTTCTAAAGTAGCAATTTCTTTGGAGCTCTTTTCCTTTTTCTTGCGGGCGTCGTCACTCTTTCGTTTTGCTTCTTCTACACTTTTCTTGTCCGGTGCACCTTCTGACGTTTTAGCAGGTTTAGGATGGCTTTTTGAACCACAAACCAAACAAGGTTCTCCCTCTACCAAACTTTGCGCCAAAACGCCTGCTTGTTCGTCTAAATAGGCATTATATTTGCAATTATACTCGTTAGTAAGCGCAATTTCATTTTTTGACAACAAAACATATTCATCTCTATATTTTTTTATGTCTGTGTTAAGTTTTTTTATGCCCTCTAAACATTTTTCAATATTGTTGGCTTTTTTAACCTTATCTTCAAGCGATTCTTGTGCGATGACCAATTTTTGCAAAACTAACTTAGCGTCTCGCTTTTGCTCTTCCTCCGCCTTGGCGCTGTTTAACAAAGCTTTTTTTTCGTTAAAGTCTTTTTCTAAATTTTCTTTCTTAACAATGTAAGCCTCTTTTATCTTACCAACTTCGGATTTTTTGTCTTGCACCTCTTGTAAAACATCATACTTTGGTATTTCGCCGTTTGCAGTAACAACAACTTTCTTCAACTGTTCCTTTTCGGCTTCTTTCTTTTTTTCACTTTCATATATGATTTTTGTTTTT
Source organism: uncultured Christensenellaceae bacterium (assembly GCA_964371185.1). Lineage (GTDB taxonomy): Bacteria > Bacillota > Clostridia > Christensenellales > Christensenellaceae > CAYJNC01. Next base: position 10,048 of record CAYJNC010000014.1, on the reverse strand, counting down.
TCTAAATCTTCACATATTTTTTTATACTCCGATTGCGTTTGAGATAACTTCTTCTTAGCAATGTTTTTTTCTTCCGCCTTGCCTATAATAACATTTATTTGCTCTAAGCTTTTTTCAACATCTTTCTTTCTTGCTTCAACTTCACTTTGCTTCTTTTCGTCTCTTATAACCAGTTTATCTATAAGTTCGGTTACTTCACCAATCGGCATTTTTGCCTGTCTTGCCAAATGAACCTCGCCATAATACTCGTCTTCTTCCTCACAGACTATCCCTCGCTGATACTGCTTTACACCGTCTTGCAACCTTTTGTATTCGCCTTTTAGCGCACTCGTCTCCGATTTTAATTTCTCTTGCAATGTATTATAATACTTCGTCTGAAATATGTCTCTGAATATTTCTTGTCTGTCTTGTGTGTTTGCATGGAGCAATCTTAAAAACTCACCCTGAGCTATCATGGCAATCTGGGTAAATTGTTTTTTGTCTATTCCCAACAGTTCTTTGATTTCATCTTTAATTTCGGATATTTTATTTACGATTCGACCACTCGGCAATATCAATTCTACTTCGGCTTTTTGTATTTTTGTCCCTTCGCCTCTTTTTAACGGTTTTTCATACTCGGGACTCCTTTTTATATAGATTTCTTCGTTGTTATGTTCAAACACAAGCTCTACAAAAGTTGGCGTTTCCTCTTTTGCATACTTACTTCTAAACATATTGGTCGCCCGACTTTGACCGCTCGACTCACCGAATAATGCGTAGGCTATGGCATCAAAAATAGTGGTTTTACCGGCTCCTGTATCTCCGGTTATCAGATAAATACCGGCCTCGCCGAGTTTTTCTAAATCTATTTCGGTTTTATTTGAGTATGATAAAAATGCACTAAGCACCAACTTTTTTGGCCTCATACTTCTTCCCCCCAAATTTTTTCTATCAGGCTTTGGCAAAACTCGAATTGTTCTTCTGACATCTCTGTGTTGTTTTGAAGTTCATATAACTCGTTCATTAAAGTTATGGGTGCCTTCTTTTCGATTGATGCTCCCATTTCTATTTCGTAATTTTTACGTGTTCTTTTGTTGTCATATTCTAATTTCATAAGATTAGGATACAAAACCTGCAATTTATTAAACCCGTTTACTATGTCGTGTTCATCGGTCAAAATTATTTTAATATAATTGTCTCTGTCTATTTTTTCATAAAACTCTTTGGCGGTAATTTCCTCAAATTCACCTTTAATAATCTGCATTTCTCTTTTGGGGACAAGTGGTAACAGCGTTGTGCTAACTTCTCCCTTTTCTTTCAATTCAACCAAACACACAGACTTAACGCTGTTGCACTCAGAAAAAGAGTATTTTAAAGGACTTCCGCAATATCTTATGTTTTCATTCAATACCGACTGCGGAGAATGCAAATGCCCTAATGCTACATAGTCAAAATCCGCAAATAAATTTGCGTCTATCATGTCGGTGCCTCCAACCGAAATTTCTTCCGAATCACAGGTTATTGCACCAATAATAAATTGATGTGTTATTAAAATATTTCTTTGAGTTTTATTTAATTCTATGTTTTGTGTAACAACTTTTAAGGCGTCATTATAAGTGTAGATTTCTTCTTGTTCAAAAAGTGCACGCACGTTTGTCGGCTTAATAAACGGCAATAGGTATATATTCACATTGCCGAAATCGTCCGTTAACGTTATCGGTTCTATTTCTTTTTTATAAACGGGCGACAAAAACACACCGCCTTTGCTCATGACTCTGTTTCCGAATGCAATTCTTTCGGCAGAATCGTGGTTTCCGCTTATTACAAAAACGGGTATTTCTCTTTTTACCAACCATACCAAGAAATTGTCGAATAACTCTATCGCCTCTGCAGAAGGGACAGATTTATCATATATGTCCCCCGCAATTAAAACTGCATCTATTTGGTGTTCGTCTGCCATAGACACAATTTTTCTCAGTATAAAACTTTGATCTTCGAGCATCAAAAAACCATTGACTCGCTTGCCTAAATGAAGATCAGATAAATGAAATATTTTCATGCTACCTCCTAAATTACGCTTTAAAAAGGCATGTTAAATTTCTATACGTTTTCTTTGCTGAATTTTTCCTTATATCTCTTTAAGCAATCTTCGATTATAGATATAGCTTCTTTCCTGCCTTTAATTTCTTGAACTGTTGTTTTTTTATGTTCAAGCATTTTGTATACTTCAAAGAAATGGCCCATTTCATCTGTAATATGTGCCGGCAAGGCTGTTATGTCTCGGTAGCCGTTATACATAGGATCTCCGAAGGGTATGGCAATAATTTTCTCGTCTTTTTGCTCGTCGTCTATCATCTTTATCACGCCGATTGGGTAACATTGCACAATTGTCATCGGTATTATTGGCTCTGAACAAATAACAAGTACGTCTAACGGGTCGTTATCCTCTGCATACGTACGAGGTATGAAGCCATAATTTGCCGGGTACACTGTTGACGTATATAAAATACGATCAAGCCTCAAACAACCTGTATCCTTGTCAAGCTCACACTTAGACTTCCCACCTTTTTGTATTTCTATCACCGCAATAAAATCCTCGGCTTTAATTCTGCTCTTTGGCATATCGTGCCATAAGTTCATATATCCTCCTGACAGTAAAACAAAAGTTTTACTACTTTTTATTTTAGTCTGTTTCACTAATAATAATACGGTTGTGACTTTGTGTCAAGAAACATGAAGGCTTAATCCCATTTTTAAATAAACAATTGTACTTTTTTAAGTTTTAGTGTATCATATTTATAGATTTTAAATAATAATCACAGGAGTATAATATGAATAAAAAGTTAGTTGTAATTACAGGCGCAAGCTCCGGTTTTGGTAAGGAATTAGCTAAAATTTTTAACGAGGCCGGGTATCCGTTATTGTTGCTTGCAAGGCGTATAGATCTACTTTTAGAGATGAAACTTGAAAACACTATGTGTGAAAAAGTAGACGTAACCGACAAATGCGAATTCGAAAAAGCAGTTAGAAAAGCAGAAGCCGTTTACGGAAAGACAGATCTTTTAATCAACAATGCGGGCGTAATGTATTTAGGCCATTTAGAAACTCAAGATCCTATGGAATGGAAAACAATGCTTGATACTAATGTTTTAGGTGTTATGAACGGTATGCAAATCGTTAGTGAAGACATGAAACAAAATCAATGCGGAACAATAATTAACATTGCCTCTATTGCAGGTGTTAAGGCGTTTGCAAACCATGCAGCATACTGTGCAAGCAAATACGGTGTTGTTGGGCTTTCAGAAGTTGCAAGGGGTGAGCTTTCTCCATACAACGTACGTGTAATAAGAATTTGTCCGGGTGCGGTTTCGACAGAGTTAATTGAACACACAACAGACAAATCTATGATAGCAGATTATCATACTTGGAAAGAAGAAATGGGAGTTTCAAGCATAACTGCAAAAGACGTAGCAGACGTTATTAAATTTACATACGAAATGCCACAAGGCGTTAATCTACGTGAAATTCAATTGGCCGACACTAAACAAGACGCTTAAAAAAATATAATATATTCAGGAGGTACCATATGAACCCATTTGTTTATTATACACCAACTAAAGTTGTTTTTGAATCAAACGCTGAATCTCTTGCAGGAGAGATGCTTAAAGAATTAGGATATAAAAAAATACTGATTCACTATGGCAAAAGCAGTGTTAACAGGTCCGGTTTGTTAGACCGTGTTAAAGATTCCATACCAAAAGCGGGGCTTAGCTTTGCAGAACTTGGCGGAGTAGTGCCAAATCCTTTACTATCGAAGGTTTATGAAGGCATAAAGCTTGCAAAAAAAGAAAATGTAGATGCAATCATCGCTGTTGGCGGTGGAAGCGTCATAGACTCTGCTAAGGCTATTGGCATGGGTTTATGCTATGACGGCGACGTTTGGGATTTCTTTGAAGGTAAGGCGACTCCTTCGGGTTGCATTCCGATAACAACCGTACTTACACTTGCTGCAGCCGGTAGTGAAATGAGCGATTCGTGTGTTGTAACAAAAGACGACGGCATGTTAAAAAGATACTGCGGACACCCGGATTCTGCCTGTAAGTTTGCTTTAATGAACCCCGAGCTTATGCTTACACTACCCGATTATCAAACAGCCTGCGGTTGTGTAGACATCATTATGCACACAATGGAACGCTATTTTAACAATACTACAATATTAGACGTAACAGACTACATGTCAGAAGCTGTTATGCAGGCGGCCATTAAACATGCAAGGATTTTAAAAGAAAACCCGCAAAATATTGAGTCTCGTTGGAACATCATGTGGGTAGGCAGCTTAGCACACAACGGCTTAACAGGTTGTGGAACAAACGGCGGTGACTGGTCTACTCACGACATAGAACATGAACTCGGCGGGATGTACGACGTTGCACACGGAGCAGGCTTGGCGGCTGTTTGGGGTAGTTGGGCACGTTATGTTGTAGACGTTATACCCCAAAGATTTGAAAAATTTGCAATAAATGTTTTAGGATTAAAACCACTTGCAACTCAGAAAGAGACCGCTTTAGCCGGAATCAAGGCGGTAGAAGAATTCTTCTCCTACATAAACATGCCTATTTCACTCACAGAATTGGAAGTTAGCGCTACAGAATCAGAAATAGAAGATATGGCAACTAAGGCTACTCATTTCGGTAAAAAATTGGTCGGTAGTGTAAAACCGCTTGACAAACAAGACATAATAAACATTTTAACTGCCGCAAAATAAACTAAAATCAAAAAGGGCTCTCGCATAAAAGCAAGAGCCCTTTTTTTGTGTTTAAATTAACCTTTAAATTTAACGGGAGCCAAGCCTAAGACGTCTGTCTTCATCTCAAATAAACTGCCTGCATTCGGGAAAACCGACAAATCTGAACTAAGTTGTGCGGTTGTAACAATTAAAGTATCGTAGTTCTTACCACCAAAAGCAGTGCATGTTGCGTCTTGTGCATCTGTTTCAATAGTCTTTAGCACCTTGCCGGCAACAGGATCGCAATAGCATATACGTCTGCCGTTAAAGAATCCAATCCAGAGGTTATCTTCTTTATCTATGCACATTCCGTCGGGCATACCATCTTCTTTTGTAAAATCTAAGACTACTCTTTCGTTAGAAATTTTGCCTGTTGCGTTGTCGTAATCATAAGCACAAACTGTTTTCTTTGCAGAATCTATGAAATAAAATGTGTCTGCGGAACTGTTCCAAGCAAGCCCATTAGGCACTGCAAGGTTGCTTAACAAAACTTCGGAAGTGCCGTCTTCTTTAATTAAATGAAGATTACCGACCGGACCGTCTTCGTCGCAACCTTTATCTAACTTAGCAGACAATGAACCAACTACAAACCTTCCTGCCGGATCACACTTGCCATCGTTAAACCTGTTTCCCGGCAAATGCGGTTCGGGATCGCAAAACAACTCTTTTGTACCTTCTTCAAAATTAATATTATAAATACCGTCTGAAAGACCGGCAATTAAGCCACCTTTTTCTCTTAGCGCAATGCACCCAACGCTTTGACCAACGTCTACGGTTGTTAATTTGCTTATGTTATTATCTACTTCGTATTTATGAATATTGTTGTTGACTATATCCACAAAATACCAACAGCTGTTGTCCTCGTCCCATACCGGCGTTTCGCCAAGTGTCGTCCCTATTTTGAGCATCAATTCTAACTTTGTTTCCATTCTATTTTTCTCCTCTTTTTATATATGATTTTTTTTACTTTTTTTTGGTTTTCTTCTAAATTTCGACAATAATACAAGCAGACTTCTGAGAATCGGCTTGTTAAGTTCCTTATGCACTTCTTTTAGTTTTGTCGGAATATCTATACCTTGCGGACAATGCGAAACACATTTATTACAGTTTATGCAGCTGTCTCCTCCCGATTTTGCTCCGCCCATAAAACCGGCGCTTCCGGCAACATACATTAATCGGCTCATATTAGAATCTTCAAAAAAATATTTGCTGTTATAACTGCTAAAAGCAAAAGGAATGTCTACGTTGTGAGGACAAGGCATACAATAACCGCATCCTGTACATGAAACTTTCATGAGTTCGCCGTATACGTCTTTTATACTTTTTATCAAGTCCAGCTCATCTTTCCCCATACAATTTGGCGTTGTTTTATCTGCAACCGCAATATTCTCTAAAATTTGCGATTCATCGTTCATGCCACTTAACACAACAGCCACTTCGCTATGGTTCATTACGAATCTAAATGCTATTTCAGCAGGCGTTAAACCTTTACTTTCAAGCATAGTTTTAACCTTATCCGGGGCATTGGTTGCAAGGTTTCCGCCACGCAGTGGCTCCATCACAACTACACCAATACCAAGTTCGTGTGCCCGTTTCATTCCCGCATAGCCCGCCTGATAATTTACATCTAAATAATTATATTGAATTTGGCAGAAATCCCAGTCATAGTCTTCAATTATTTTAATGAACTCTTCCGGTCTGCCATGGAAAGAAAAACCAACAAACCTGATGGCTCCGTTATCTTTTTTTTCTTTTATAAAACTTTCAATGCCTACATTCTTTAATTTTTGCCAGCTTTCAAAACTGTCTAATGTGTGCATGAGGTAATAATCTATGTAGTCTGTGCTCAAACGTTTAGTTTGCGTTTCAAAAAACTTATTTAATTGTTCTTTCTTTGAAACCATAAAAGCAGGTAATTTGTCGGCGATATATACACTTTTTCGTATATCATACTTTTTTATAAATTCACCTAAAAAAACCTCGCTTTTGCCACCGTGATATAAGTAGGCTGTATCAAAATAGTTAACACCGTTTTCATAAGCAAGATGCAGTTGTTTCATTGCTTTTTCTGAGTCTATGTTTTTGCTAATTGTAGGCAAACGCATACAACCATAACCAAGTAAAGACAGATCGTCTCCGCCTTTTACAAGTTTTCTATACTGCATACGCCCTCCCCATTTTATTTAAAATCTACAAACTTTAATTAACTATACCGATCATCTTCGTTTAATTCTTTGTTTAACTCTTCGTTTATATCATCTCTTATGCCGTTTGTGACACGTGCATTTAAGCGTGCTTCCTTAAGTAAATGTTTGTTTTCATACATCTTCTTGTCTACGGCTTCAAACACCTTATCAAATTCGCTTTGTGTATTTCCTACAAATTCTTTGTAACCTCGCGCAATAGCAAACCTGTATATGGCATGAGAATTAAGCCTTTCCACACGTTTGTCTATCTTATCGAAATTTTCTTCTATAATTTCTTGATTGCAATTAAAGAGTATGGAAACAAATTCGTCTCCGCCCACCCTAAACGTTTTTCCGTATTGTGAGAAAGTTTCATTTATCACCGAATAAGCGGCTTTAATCGCGACGTCTCCTTCAATATGGCCTAATTTATCGTTGATAAGTTTTAGGTTATTCATGTCCGAAAGTATACACCAAAAACGCTTTGTTTCACCATTGTTTTGATCTGCAAATATGTCTGCAAGTTCTTCACGGTAAGCGGTAACATTATACCCACCCGTTAAAACATCTGTAAATGAATATTCCAGCAACATAGTTTTTAATTTATCAACAACAACAGCAATTCTTCCTACTTCGTCCTTTGTAAACAATTCTTTTGGAATCGCTATTTTCATGTTAGACGTTTCCGCAATAGACGAAACCGATTTTTCTAAGCTTACAAGGCTTGTGCTTATCGCCCTTGCAAATTTATTCATGAATACTATAACTGCTAATATAAAGAAAAAGCTGAAAAATATGTCTGTAACAAACACTTCCAGAACCAATGTGTCGTTATCGTCGAGTGCCTGTGCCATTAATGCTTCTTCTTCTGCTAAAAACTCGTCTATACTGCCGAAAAATTCGTTTGCAATTGGCGTAACGCTAACCAAGGCTTCTAATGCTTCGTCATACTCACCGCCACCGATTTTTATGTCTGCAGATTCTATCATACTGTCTTTATATATATTTTTTTCAAGAATAATCGCATTAAAGTCATCTAATCTGTCTCCGGATAAACCTTTTGCAAATTCATCCATTTGCTCGTCAAGACTTTCAAAGGTATCTATATATTCTACATATAGGTCATTATAAACAACGGGATCTTCTTGTAATAAAATGTCACGGCCAAGAACCCTACATTTATACATAGTTCGAATAATTGAATGCAAGCTATCTTTATCACTTACATTTTCTGTAAATATTTCCTGTGCCATTGTGTTTACTCTGCTAACAGAATTTATAGACATGATACTTATACATACTATAAGTATTATCATTACTGCTTGCATTGGAACAAACTTTTTTCTGATGGAGGTATTGGCGAACCAGCTTTTGACTTTATTCATTTTTTTATCAATCCTCAAATTTTAATATCATTATGCAAGGAAAACATAGTTAAATTTTATCACAATAAAAACAGAAATACAAGCATAACATAGTATAAAACGGCTACTGCAAAAAATAATATAATCACAAGAATATATGTAATTTATTGCAAATATGTTAATCATAATATATAATATTAATTATGATAGATACGCTTATTAGGAGGATTTAATATTGAAGCGTTTACTTTTTGTTATATTAAGTTTAATTTTATTCTTAATACCCTTGCATTCTTATGCTTTTTCCTACACAGATCCGGAAAACCAATTAACAATAGATATACCTGAAGGTGAAAATATTTACTACTATACACCTACAAACACAAACCTTTTTTCCGATTTGTTAGAGCAAGTCCACAATTCTGACAAAGACATACGTCTGTTGATCAGGGCATACACACCGGAAGACTTATTAGGCTATTCTATAGAGGTAGATTCTTCTCCCCTTGATTTTTATATTGCTTCACAAGAGGGTACTATAGAAGGTGCTGTCGAAGGTAATGTTATCGAAGAAACACAAGTACCCGATATCATTGAACCGGCTTCTGCCACAGCATCTGAAAGCACTTCTTTTTATACGGATATAAGAACACTCCCCGAAGACGTTTTGCGCCAACTAACTTTAGATGTTGAGGAACAATATACCGATACTTTCGCGTTTGATGTTGTATCTCAGGCATCTGTCAACGGTTTACCCGCTATTATGTTAGAAGGCAATAGCACCACAGACGCTACACAGGATATAATTATATATATGCTTACCAATCAAGACAATTTATTAGCTATATCAATAATTTATGACAATTCTGATAATTCTGCTTATAAAAATGCAGCACTCGCTTTGCTTTCAACCATGACACTCGGGACTGCACAACCTTCGGTAGACCAGGCTGTTGCGCAAGCTACACCGGTTCCTACACCTTCTCAGGTGCAAGAAACACCTACTTTAGAACCTTCTGCAATAACAACACCAACGGCTGTTGCAAGTGAACAAACCGGCGCCGGATTTTTAGATAGCATAAAAAACTTCTTTACCGACATAGGCAATGTTATTTCAAATGCTTATCATAATAATCCCAATTTCATCTTCTATGCCCTATTCTTATTAGGTATATTCATTGCAGTAATTTTAGTTGTAGTGCTATCAAGAAGAAAAGCGCATATCCGCAAAGCCGACAAGGAAACTACACCCATAGATTCTTATGACGAAGTTGAACATTCTATAGCTAACAGTACGCAAGCAGAACATTTAAGAAAAATTGTTGTTTCAGATGAAAACGACAACAAAGGGGCACTTGCTAACGAGGATATACAAGAAGAAAACGGTTCAGTAGTTTATGATTCTACAAACGAAGAACCAACAGAGCCCGTACAAGAAATACATTCGGTCAATGAAGAAGTTGAAACAAGCAAGTTAGACTTGTCTATGGAAACAAAACGTCTATATGTTCCGCCTACTGTTCACGGCGCTAACATTCCGTCAAAACATGTTTTGCCGGACAACGAAATAAAGAGGAGCACGCCTGCCATTAGTCCTTCAGAAAAAAGTGAGGGTTCGGTAATTAAAAAAGAACAGGTTGAAGCCGATAAAATTTCTATTAATGATAAGCCTGTTGTAAAAGACGTCAAGCCTGTTGTGAAAGACGTCAAGCCTGTTGTGAAAGACGTCAAGC
>CAYJNC010000013.1:11993-15287 GCA_964371185.1 uncultured Christensenellaceae bacterium | reverse complement strand
TTAGCGTCGTTTGCATCTCGAGCTATAATTTCTTTTTCCAACTCGTCGCCACTCTTATCAATACCGGACGTTTTAAGCTCTAAATGCCTGCGTTTCGCCCTTTCGTTTGCGTCGGCCGTTATAAAAAATTTGAAGTCAGCATTTGGCAAAACATAGGTGCCTATGTCTCTGCCGTCCATCACAATATCATAATTCTTAGACACACCTCTTTGAATGTCTACAAGTAAGAGTCGCACCTCGGGAATAACGGCTATGTCACTTGCTCCCTTTGAAATTTCGGGTGTCCTGATAAACGGTGTAACATTCTCGCCGTTTATTATCATCTGTTGAACACCATCTTGGTAGCTTACTTGCATGTCCATATCGTTAAGTGCAGGCACTACTTTTTCTTTGTCGGAGGGTAAGATTCCTTTTTTAATCATAAAATATGCCGCCGACCGATACATAGCACCCGTGTCTAAGTATCTGTAATTCATTTTTTTTGCGATTGCCTTGGCAACGGTGCTTTTGCCTGCCCCTGCCGGACCGTCTATGGCTATCTCTTTCATTATTATCCCCCTCGCCTTGTTACCTGTCTCTGTCAATAATATAGTTCGCAAGCCATTTTAGCTTGTCGGCCTTGTTGCCGAATACTTCTAAGGCGTCTATCGCCTCTTTTGTTTTGTCTTTTGCCAATTGTCTTGAATTTTCCAATCCAAATAATGTAGGATACGTGAATTTTTTTGCATTTTTGTCTTTGCCTACCGATTTACCGAGCTTTTTCTCGTTACCCGTTATGTCTAAGATGTCGTCTACTATTTGAAAAGAAAGTCCAATTCCATCTCCATAAGTGCAAATGGCTTCAATTTGTTTCTGATTTGGATTGTTTAGCATAATACCCGAAAGCAAAGACGCTTTTATCAGCGCTCCTGTTTTTCTTTCGTGTATATACATGATTTCGAGTTCGGTTAAAATTTGTCCTTCATTTTCAATGTCGGAGCATTGTCCGCTAATCATACCAGTTACGCCTGCACCCTTTGCAACTTCGTTTATCGCCAAAAGATGCCCCTTGATGTTTTCTTGAAAACGCATCGCATTGGCTATCATAAGCTCGTATGCGTAGTTTAACAAGCCATCGCCCGCAAGAATAGCAAATGCTTCGCCAAACATCACATGGTTAGTTGGCTTGCCTCTTCTTAGTTCGTCATTATCCATCGCCGGCAGATCGTCGTGAATTAAAGAATAAGTGTGGATAATTTCTATTGCACAAGCTATGTCTATTGCTTCTTTTTCGTTTCCGCCCAAAAGTTCGTTTGCAAGCAAATGAAGCAAGGGTCTTAACCTTTTTCCGCCGGCCAGCACACTGTAACGCATTGCGTCTTTTAACCCCGGATATACATTTTGGAACTCTGTGAGCTCTTCTAATCTGTCATTTATTTTGCTTGCACATTCTTTAATAACATTAACCATCTTACTCGTCTCCTCTAAAAATTACTTCTATTTCTTTTTCGTACCCTTCCAAAATTTTCTCGGCCTCATTAGCGACCGCCACGCCTTCTTTATATAGCGTTATTGCCTCGTCTAATTTTATTTCATCGTCGGATAACTTACCCGATATTATTTTCAATTCGTCTAAATACGTTTCTATATCTTTTTTCATTGCATACCTCCCACAAATACTGTAATCATAAGATTTTTGCGTCTTTCGTCCCGTCTGCAAAAGTTATGTTGATGACGTCTCCGGCAATCAAATCCTTTGTTTTTCTGATAATTTTATCATCTTTTTTTACAATTGCAAACCCTCTGTTCAATGTGCCGGCAGGGTTTAGAGCCGTTATCGCAGTCTTATAAATTTTAATTTGCGATGCAGTCTTCTGATACAACAAATTTATTTTCACATCTGCCATACGTCTGTGTTTTGATATTACCTCTTGCGCTTTGCTTATCTTTAATAAAATTCCCCTGTCTGTCATGCTCTTTTTCGCCATCGAAAGTTGCATGTTTGCGCTGTAGACTCTGTTCTTAATGCTTGTCGCCATTTTTTCTTTATACTCTTGTATGGCTATTAATATGTCTTGCCTTAAAGGAACGGCAAGTTCTGCCGCCGCCGACGGTGTCGGTGCCCTTAAATCGGCAACCAAATCAAGCAAAGAAAAATCGCTTTCATGCCCTACCGCACTTATTATCGGTATTAATGATCTGTAGGCGCATAGCACAACTTCTTCGTCATCAAACGCAAATAAATCTTCGGCGCTACCGCCACCTCTGCCTACAATTAAAACGTCTATGTCGGAATAATTTTGATTAAAATAATTAATTCCGGTGACAATGTCTTTTGGTGCATCTTGGCCTTGCACCTTAACCGGATACAAAACAAGCTCGACAAGCGGGTTTCTTCGCCTAACAATCTGCATAATATCTTGTATTGCGGCACCGTCTTTTGAAGTAACTATGCCAATCTTTTTCGGATATTTCGGAATCGCTTTTTTGTTGGCTTGGTCAAACACCCCTTGTTTTGCTAATTTTTCTTGCAATTCTTTAATTCGTACAAAACGTTCACCTATGCCGGTTTCTTTTATTTTTGAAACTACTATTCTAAATTTACCTGTTTTTCTGTACAGGGAAATATCACCGCACAAAATAACAGATTTACCCTCTTTAATCAGCGAAACATTTGCGCTGTTATCATATGAAAATGAAATACAGTCGACAGAGGCAGCTTCGTCCGCCAAAACAAAATACGCCGTGTTTTGCCTGTTAGAAACGTCGCAAACCTCTCCTTGTACCCATATTTCGCTTAAAAAAGGATCTGAGGAAAGCTTGTTTGAAACATAATTATTTAGTTCTTGTATGCTTAAAACAAACTCATCCATATAATTTTCCGGCTAAAACGGTGTTTTCCATCAACATTGTTATTGTCATCGGGCCGACTCCGCCGGGAACAGGTGTTATGTAGCCCGCTACTTTCGCAACATCGTCATATAATACATCGCCCTTTAACTTACCGTCTACTCTTGAAGTGCCTACGTCTATAACAACAGCGCCCGGCTTAACAAAATCAGCGGTAACAAATTCGGGACGGCCGATTGCCGCTACTAAGATGTCTGCCTCTTTGCATACAGCAGGCAAATCTTTTGTTCTCGAATGACAAATTGTCACGGTTGCATTTTCGTTCAACAAAAGCATGGCAACAGGTTTGCCTACAATGTTGCTTCTACCGATTACTACGGCTGTTTTACCGGAAATATCCGGGCACGCCTTTTTAATAAGCTTTATTATTCCTTTAGGAGTGCAGGCAACAAGCCCGGGAAGGCC
>CAYJNC010000013.1:465-11978 GCA_964371185.1 uncultured Christensenellaceae bacterium | reverse complement strand
ACATCTTTTTTAGGATTAATTTTCTTTAACACTTCTGATTCGTCTATATGTTTTGGCAAAGGCAATTGCACAAGCAAGCCATGAATTTTTTCGTTGTTATTGTATGCTTCAATAAGCGCAAGCAGTTCTTCTTGCGTTGTTTTCTCGGGCAATCTTTTTACTTCCGAATACATACCGACTTCGTTGCACGCCTTTTCTTTGTTGCTAACGTAAATTGAAGACGCCGGGTCGTCGCCTACTAAAATTACCGCCAAACCGGGCACAAAGCCTTTCTCTTGTTTTAAGTCTAAAACTTCTTTTTTTAATTCTTCTCTGATTTGGGCAGAAAGATCTTTGCCACTTATTACTGTTGCTCCCATATTATTCCTCCACTAACGTTCTTTACCTTTTAATCAAGTCTTTATTTGCATATTTATTGTACACGATTTTTATAAATTAATAAACCTTTTTATGCGTATAAATAAAAGAAAAGGTTTGAACCTATAATTTTATTTATACATTCAAACCTTAATAATTAAGTATAATACTATTTATCCAAAGACCTTAAACAACCGCCCAACAAACCGTTAACATATTTGTAAGATTTTTCTGCAGAATATTTTTTTGCAAGTTCTACCGCCTCGTTGACAGAAACTCCAACATTCATCTCTAAAAACAAAACTTCAAATAACGCTAATCTGATGATTGCTAAATCAACCTTTGCAATTCTGTCTATCTTCCATGAATGAGAATTGTCAGAAATCAGAGTGTCGATTTCTTCTTCTTTATTTGGAAATTCATTTATTATAATTTTCAAATATTCCCAATCTTTATCGTCTAAGTTTTCTGCCTTGTACGTATCAGGGCTTTCTTTTATGCTGTTTTCTAATAACTCGCCCGTAATGCTATACTCGTATAACAACTTTAGTGCGGTTTCTCTTGCACGTTTTCTGCTCATGTGTCTTCCTTTATTATTTTAATCTTTTTTTTTGGTAAATAGCCCATAGAAAAATACAGAAATCGCCTTGCGTGCCGCCGGATTTGTACCTAAAAATGCACCTATCCCCATGCAAAGGGCGATAAGAAAGGTAGCCCAAAAACCAATTGTTAAAAACAAAATCGCCACAACAAACCCTATGAGCAAACCAAAAAACAAACCTTTATTGTTTGAAATCCATTCAAAAATTTTCCCAATAGTTACCATAAATTTAACCTCTTTACGCCGGTTTCGACTTTATCTGATCATTTAGGCTTATTACTACTATTTTTGTCTGCTTGACCGTTATACCCGTTTGTTTTTGTATTGCAACAACCAAACCGAACTGCAATTCTTTGGTAAGCTCGGGGATGTCTGTGCCGGGTAGCACTGAAATTTCTACGTTTATATCTATGTAATCGTCATAAGATATAACTTTGGTTTTAAGCCCTTTTATGCTTTTTACTTCTCGCATGTATCTTTCTACTAATTCTTCTATTGCACTTACTGTCATAACGACACTACCGTTTTCAAACATTGCAATTTTAGCAGTTTTAGGATCTGCTTTACGAATGCCAAAGAACAATAACATTGCGCCTATTGCTATCATTGCAATAAGAATTGCGGCATACAAAAATTTATACCAAAAACTTCCTAAACTGATTGTTTGAACAATTCCTGTAATATGTGGCAAGGGTATCAAACCGAATAAAGTTCCTAAAACAAAAGCACATAGTATGATAACAGCCGCTACATAAACAGAAAATATAATTCTTGTTCCCACATTCATTTTCATTTAATCGCGCCCCTTTCGTTGTATCTAATTTTAATATGTGTAACTTTTAATAGATATACCCGATTTTTATGTCGGGTATATCTTAGGTTCTCTATAAAACACAACAGATTTTATTAAATTATTTTACTCTTGTTGTCGGTGCGTTTTTTTGAGCCTTAGCTTCTTTCATTTCTGCTCTTACTTCTGAAATGTCTATGCCTTGCACTGCGATGTTAACTTCAATTACTTTTAAGCCTGTCATTGTTTCAATTGCTTTAATAACACTTGTTTGTACATTGTCGGCAACATCCATTATGATTACGCCATATTCTACAACAATTGCTATGTCTACAGCAACTTCTTCCGCTCCTACTTCAACCTTAACACCTTTTGTTAGATTTTTACGACCAAGCAATTCTGCGAAACCATCAACAAAACCACCACTCATACCTGCAACGCCGGGGATGTCTATAGATGCAAGACCTGCAATAGTAGCGATTACCTCACTTGCAAATGTTATAGTGCCATTACTGTCTTTTCTTACTGTTTCGCCTGAATTAACATTAGTCACTTTTGTTTCACTCATCTTTTAATCCTCCAATATATTATTATTTTATATGACCCAAACGGGTTTTAAAATCAATTAAAATTACACACGCTCCATGTAGTCGCCTGTTCTTGTGTCCACACGAATTTTATCTCCGATTTCAACAAAAAGCGGTACCATAATTTTAGCGCCTGTTTCCATGATTGCAGGTTTATTTCCTGCCGTTGCCGTGTCGCCCTTAAAGCCCGGCTCTGTTTCTGCTACTTCAAGTTCTACAAAGTTAGGCGGTTCTACCGCAAACGCTTCGCCTTTGAAGAATTTTATTGTTATATTCATGTTTTCTTTAATATATGAAAGTGCCTCTTCTACCTTATCATAATTTAAAGGAAGCTGTTCGAATGTTTCGGTATCCATGAAATGATATAATTCACCGTCCGAATACAAATACTGCATTTCTTTTCTTTCAACATGCGCCTTTGGAAATTTTTCTGTAGGGTTGAATGTTTTTTCAAGCACGCTGCCTGTGATAACATTTTTTATTTTAGTGCGAACAAAAGCCGCACCTTTACCCGGTTTAACGTGTTGGAAATCTACAACGCTCCAAACATTACCGTCTATTTCTATTGTCATACCTTTTCTGAATTCTCCGGCCGAAACCATATTTTAGTACCTCCTAAAAATTATATAAAAATTAATTCTTTACTAAAGTTATATAAACTTCCCTCTCCTACCACACAGGTGTCTTCTATGCGTACTCCGCCGATTCCCGGTAAATATATTCCCGGTTCTACCGTATATACCATGCCTTTTTCAAGCACTGCTTTTGAAGAACTGTTTACCGTTGGGTTTTCATGAATGTCAAGCCCGACACCATGCCCGGTGCCATGCCCGAAAAACTCGCCATATCCTTGGCTTGTTATATAATCCCTTGCAGCAGCGTCAATCTTACTGCATTCGACTCCTTCACAACAAACTTCCAATGCACGCATTTGTGCAGTATTAACTATATCATATATTTTTTTTTGCGTTTCGTCAACAGCTCCGATTACAAAAGTACGAGTAATGTCTGAACAATAGCCCAAATATTTGCAGCCAAAATCTAAAGTCAGCAAGTCTTTGTGGGCTAATTTCTTGCTTGTCGGAATCGCATGCGGAAGTGCAGAATTTTCCCCCGACGCAACAATAGGCGCAAAAGCGCTGTCCATCCCTTGCTTATTTACTTGGTATAAAAGCTCTGCACGAAGGTCAAGTTCGCTGATTCCGGGTTTTATTATCTTTATAAGTTCGTCTAAAACTTTTTCGTTGGCACTTGCTGCAATTTTAATTTTTTTAATTTCATCGGGCGTTTTAACCGAGCGTAACGAAAGTAAATCGGAAGAAATGTCTTCGTAACTTTCACAGCAAAAAATTTCTTTTATGGTTTCATATTCATTAACGTTCATTTGCCCTTTTTCTATCCCCAAGGAACAAATATTTTCTTGTTTGATTATATCGCCTATTGCTTTTCGCCTGCTATCACCGGTTATAGTGATGATTTTAACATTAGAATCTAAATCCGTCTGCGCTTGCAATGTGTATCTAAAATCTGTGAAAAAATAAACTTCTTTTTGTGTTATCAGGAGTAAAGAACTGTCTCCCTTAAAACCGCTTGCATAACAAACATTTTTCTCGGAAGTCAAAAAATATGCCTGCGCCTTGTTTAGACTTCTTATTTTCTCTGTTCTTTGCATAAATACCCCTCGTACATCTTTTTCATGGCACAAGCGTCTTTTGCCTGTGTTCCTTTAGACTCGCAAATTATTGTGGGTGTCATTCCCATTTTTGCTATCAACTCCGCCAAAGGTTCAAAATGCGGGCCCCATTTTTCGTCTTCAAACGTAAGGTGCATCTTTTCGCCTTTTTCGGTGTATTGAATATGCGAAAAGTGTATGTGCATATTCTTAAATTTTTCTTCTCCGACACCGTTTTTCAACGCAACCAAAACATTCTCGTAGTCTGATATGGTGTTAAGAGATCCGTTTCTGCGTGTATGAAGATGACCGAAATCTATGGTTGGATATAACATTTCGTCTATGTTACAAAGCGAAATAATTTCGCTTAGCGAACCTAATTGATTATGCTTACCCATTGTTTCCGGGCAAAATTTTATGTCTGAAAAACCTAATGTTTTTAGTTCAGCAATTATTTTTTCTAAATTTGTTTTCAGTCGCAAAAAAGCATCTTCCCGCACATCTTTTCCGACAGACCCGGGATGAAACACCACCCTGCCTGCATTCAAATATCTTGATGCGGCCGCACTTTTTACCAAATATTCTAAGTTGTTTTCAAATTTATCGTTGGCCAAATTTATATAGTATGGTGCGTGAACGCTTATTTTAACGTCGTATTTCTTTGCCTGCTCCCCTATTTCTTTCCCGGTTTTTTCTCCTAATCGGACCCCCCGTGAAAAAGAATATTCAAAGGCATTTAAACCAAAAGAATGCACCCACCTTATTGCTTGAACCGTGCTTTTTAAGCCTTCTTCGTAAAACGCATCAGAATTCCCCGCGGGTCCAAACCTAATTATCTGCGCCAAATTATTCTCCTTATTGTTAAAAAAAAATTAATCGTGTCTGCGTAAAATATCGCCGATTTTTAAATCTATCGGACAGTTTATTGAAACTTTCTGTTGCGGATGAGGTGCACTTTCTTGTTCCTCTCCATTTTCGTTGATAATTTCTTTTACAGTAAAACACTTATCTCTATGATTAGGCGAAAGAATTTCTAATTCTTCTCCTATGCTAAATTTGTTACGTTGTTCTACCGTCACACAACCGTCTTTAGCGTCTTTTATTACTTTTGCCACGAAAGTATATTTTCTGTCGGTGGTTACCCGGGTAATGTCTTGTGCCGCTTCTCCCGGGTTTCCGAAGAAAA
Source organism: uncultured Christensenellaceae bacterium (assembly GCA_964371185.1). GTDB lineage: Bacteria > Bacillota > Clostridia > Christensenellales > Christensenellaceae > CAYJNC01. The sequence continues at coordinate 6,785 of CAYJNC010000013.1, read as the reverse complement.
AGCCTGTTGTATAACCCCGAGTTGCCGATTTTATAAGCTCATCTTTTAAACTTTCGTCAAACACATAGCCTTCTTTGTCGGCTAAATATCCGTCTATTGCACGCCTATACGCCAAAACGGCAGACGCAACATAATAAGGAGACTTCATTCGTCCTTCGATTTTAAAAGACATCGCCCCGGATTCTACTAAGTTCTGTATGTGCTCTATCATCATCAGGTCTCTTGAATTAAGCACATATGTTCCCCGTTCATCGGCGGAAATATTGAAGTATTCGCCTTCGTACCCTTTTTCGTGCAAGTAATATTCCCACCTGCACGGCTGTGCGCAAGCTCCCTTATTACCGCTTCTTTCAACCATAAGTGCGCTCATCAAACACCTGCCCGAATGAGCTATACACATCGCCCCATGCACAAAAACTTCTATCTCGAGCGAACTCGGACACGTTTTTTTTATGTTGGCAATGTCATTTAAAGATGTCTCCCTTGATAACACTATCCGCTGAACGCCTTGCTCGTGCCAAAAAGCCGCCGACATTGAATTTGTTGTGTTCGCCTGAGTACTTAGGTGAAGCGGCAATTCGTATCCTTCATTTTTTACAATATGCAAAACAGACGGATCGGAAAATATTACTCCGTCTGCCTGAATTTGCGCTAAATAGTATAAATGCTTGTTAAGTTCGGCAAGTTCGCTGTCGTACATTACCGCATTTGCGGTAATGTACAATTTTTTTCCCAAATCGTGGGCATAGTCTACCGCCGTTTTTAATTCTTCGTTAGAAAAATTATTTGCAAAAGCACGCAACCCAAAACTTTTTCCCGCAACATAAGCCGCGTCCGCACCGCAATAAAAAGCGGTTTGCAAGCATTCCATGTTGCCTGCCGGTGCCAATAACTCTATATTATTTTTCATTAAAACCCTGCCGCCCTATCATGTTCGTCCCAAACCGGTTTCCATTCATCAACAACCGCTTGATGATCTTCTAAATTAATGTTAAACGCCAATTCACCTGTTTCGGGATCGGTAAGCGTAAAGAAAATATATCCTGCGTCTATGTACGTTTGATCGGGATACAGTGCCGCCGTTATGGCCGCCAAACTCGGATTACAAATAGGTCCGACCGGCAAGCCTGTGTTTAGATGAGTGTTATATGGCGATTCTTGCTCTATTTCCGAGCTTAAATCGAACTTGTTTTCTATTCCCAAAGCATAGGCAATTGTTGCATCGGACTGCATTGGCATGTCTAAGTTTAGTCGGTTGTGGAACACTGCCGAAACCTGGCTGAATTGTTCTACCTTAGACTCTTTTTCGATCATAGAGGCAAGTGTAATAATCTCATCGACCGACATTTCAAGCTCTGCCGCCCTTGTATAAAACTCGTCTGTGAACTTGTTTTCGAATTGATCAAGCTGACGTTCAACCACGCCAACAGCATCTCCCTCACGGAAGAATTCATAAGTATCCGGGAACAAATAACCTTCAAGCAGGTATATTCTGTCTTCTGTGTTGACGCCTTCTTCTTGCAACGCAAGCGGCACCGAAACACCTTCACCTGTTTTTGCGATTTCTAAGTATTCGTCTACGTCTTCAAGCGCAGCATAGATAACCAAACGTTCTGCAAATTGCGGTACGTTCAACCCCTCGGGCAATGTTACGTCTACGGTCGGCGAAGAATTAACACTCTTTTGAAGTGTATATATGATTTCGTCGAATTCCATGTCCTTAGACAATAGATAATCACCCGCTTTTAAATTAGAAGCACTGTCCGAAAAGTCTGTGTATAGCATGAAAGCCTCGGCACTCTTAACAATGCCCGCCTCATACAATATGTCTGATATTGTAGACGTCGAAGAACCGGAAGGTATGGTTATTTCGATTTTTTCGGAATCGTTAATATCCACGGGTTCTAAATAGTTGCCTACCACATAATAATAGGCATTATAAATTAGCACGCCTACTATAAAGAGGCTGGCCGCAAAAATAACGACAGGCCGAAAAATCGCCCACACAATACCGCCCTTTTTCGCCGGTTTTTTCTTGTGAGGTTTTTTTCCGTCCATCAATATTTTATGTGTTTCCAATTCTTCGTTTTCTTCTAAATATACATTATTCAGTTTCTTAGCCAAAGTCTGTCTCCCCTATTACTCTTCAAACAACCCCGATGCCATGTCACACGCATCTCCGATAATCTTGTATAAATCGGCAGCCATTGTTTGCATCTTATATTCTGCCGAAAAAAACTCGGTAATCTTTGGGTTAAACTGTAGTACTTCACCCATTTTTTGAATTTTTTCCATTAAATCGGCCTCGGGCTCTTTGCCAGTCATGAAAGCCGTTTGCGCCTCAAACTGCAATTTTTTATAGTCTCTTATCATTCCTTTTGCCGTCTCGTCTTCAAACAATTCTTTTTTGATTGCCGAATACGTTTTAAACTCGTCGCTCTCTTTAATTTGCGCCGCAAGTTCATGGGCTTTGTCATAAATATTCATAATTTTTATCCTCCTATTTTTAAACCTCTATGATGATAGGTAATATCATCGGGTTTCTATTGGTTTTTTGATATAGATAATTAGAAATATCTTTCCTGATAAATCCCTTAAGGGTAGACCAATCGCTTGTCTTGCTCCTATAACAATCATTGGTAATTCTTTCTATTATACGTTTTGCGCCTTCGAATAAATCTTCCGATTCACGCATATAAACAAAGCCTCTTGAAATGATGTCGGGAATTGCAAGCAATTCTCCCGTTTCTTCCGCTATTGTCACCACAACAATAAACAGGCCGTCGGAAGACAGTTGTTTTCTGTCTCGTAGCACAACGTTGCCCACATCGCCAACGCCTAATCCGTCTATTAAAACACTGCCCGAGGCAACCGTATCTCTTTGCATACCTACTTTTCTGTTGAGTTCAATTACCGAGCCGATTTCCGGTATGAAAATATTTTTTTGCTTTATGCCTAATTTTTCTGCCAACGCCGCATGGCCGTATAAATGCTTATACTCACCATGTACGGGTATAAAAAACTTAGGTTTAACAAGCGTCATCATAAGTTTTAACTCTTCTTGACACGCATGGCCGGAAACGTGCACCATGTCGGTTGCATCGTTTATTACGTTTGCCCCCTTACGATACAGCATGTTTATTACGTCTGAAACGTATCTTTCGTTACCCGGAATGGGTGATGCCGATATTATGACTAAATCGCCTTCTTTTATGCTGACTTTAGGATGTTGACCCATAGACATGCGCACAAGCGCAGACATTGTTTCCCCCTGACTCCCGGTTGTAAGCAAAACAACCTGGTTATCGCGCAACTTTTTAAGGTCGTCAAAAGTTACTAACATGTCGTCGTCTACTCGTAAATATCCTATTTCTCTCGTTACCGAGAAAATTTTAAGCATACTCCTGCCGGCAAGACAAATTTTGCGGTTGAATATTTTTGCCACGTCTATAACTTGCTGTATGCGGTGAATGTTTGATGCAAAAGATGCAACTATTATTCTTCCCTTTGCTTGTCTGAAATAATTTACAAAGGTTTCCCCTACCTGGCTTTCAGACATATTAAAACCGGGGCGCTCTGAATTGGTGCTGTCGGACATAAGCGCCAAAACGCCTTTTTTGCCGAGTTCGGCAAAACGGCTTAAATTCATTATTTCGCCGTCCACCGGAGTTAAATCTAACTTGAAGTCACCGGTATGCACAATTGTCCCGACAGGTGTTGTTATGGCAAAACCCATAGCATCGTCTATGCTGTGGCTCACCTTTATGAATTCAACGGTAAACGAGCCCACCTTGACTTTGTCTCCCGCTTTTTTGGTAATAAATTCGGCGGTTGCGCCCGCATGTTCGGTTAGCTTTGCCTGTGCTAAGGCAACCGTTAGCATTGAGCCGTAGATCGGCACATTGAAATATCTGCAAACGTACGGCAAGGCACCAATGTGATCTTCGTGTCCGTGTGTTAAAAAAATCGCCTTTACTTTATCTACATTTTTTTGCAAAAAGGTAGTATCCGGTATGACATAATCTACGCCCAGCATTTCTTCACGCGGAAACATAAGACCGGAATCTACAACAATTATTTCCTCTTCGTAAACTATTGCCGTCATGTTTTTGCCGACTTCACCAATGCCGCCAAGCGGTATTATTTTAACCGAAGGTATTTCTTTGGCTTTTTGTGAAGCGTCTTGCGCTTTCTTACTTGTTCTTCTCTTTGTATTTATATCTTTTTGTGTGTTTGCTAATTCACTTTTTTCTCCGTTATGCTTATTACTGCTTTTCACACTTTCTGTTTTAATCAATTCCTATCTCCTCTGATTATTGTAACTGTTTGTATTATAACAAACAATCTGCTAATAGTTAAGTTTATTCAAATAATAAACTTTTGTAAATTTCTATATCCTTCTTCTTTTTTAAGATGTTCGCTAACATAATTTTCGTCTATTATAACCTCAACCGCCGGTTCTATACCGTTGGCATTGTAAAATATGTCTTCAAGCAAATTTTCCATTATTGTGTGTAGCCTGCGTGCTCCTATGTTTTCTGTGTTTTCGTTAACCGCCTGCGCCACTTCGGCAACTTTTGATAGCGATTCTTCCGTAAACGATATATTTACACCGTCGGCTTTGAGCAACGCCATGTATTGCTTTATCAACGCATTTTTCGGCTGTGTAAGTATTTTTTCAAAATCTGTTTTAGTCAAACTTTCGAGTTCCACCTTAACAGGGAATCGTCCTTGCAACTCGGGAATCAAGTCGGAAACTTTTGCAACATGAAACGCACCCGCCGCAATAAACAGCATGTAATCTGTTTTGACCGAACCGTATTTCGTTACAACCGTGCTTCCTTCAACAATCGGTAAAATGTCTCTTTGTACACCTTCACGAGAAATATCCGGACCGCCACCCATAGATTTCCCTGCAATCTTGTCTATCTCGTCTAAGAATATTATTCCGTTTTGTTCCGCACACTCGATTGCGGTTTCATGAACTTCGTCCATGTCTATTAGTTTTTCGGCTTCTTCTTGCTCCAATATTTTTCTCGCTTGGGCAACCGTAACCTTTCTTTTTTTCGTGCGCATAGGCATAATTCCCGACAGAATGTCTCCCATGCTTTCACCACCCATACCGGGTATCTCTACATTACCGCCCGAATTCATCTCGACTTCAATTTCAATCATAAGGTCTTCCAACTTGCCATTTTCCAAATTTAGGGCAGTTTTTTCTTTTAACGAAAGCCTTTTTTGCTTTTCCTCCTCGTTTTCTTCTTTCGGGGCTTGTATTTGCGCCATGCCAAAAATAGCACCGAAAGGATTGTTGTTTTGAGCGGCCGCTTGTTTATTCGGAACTAAAAGGTCTAAAAGCCTGTCTTTTGCGTTTGCGCTCGCCTGTGCCGCCACGGTTTCGTATCTTCTTTGTTTTACAATACGAATAGACGCCTCTACCAAATCACGCACCATAGACTCAACGTCTCGTCCAACATAACCGACTTCCGTAAACTTTGTCGCCTCTACCTTAACAAAAGGAGCGTCAACCAGTTTTGCAAGCCTTCTCGCTATTTCCGTCTTACCGACACCCGTAGGCCCTATCATGATAATGTTCTTAGGTGTTACTTCTTCTCGCATTTCTTCATCAAGCATGCTTCTTCTATACCTATTGCGAAGTGCAATGGCCATAGTTCTTTTTGCCTTGTCTTGTCCGATAATATATTTATCCAATGCTTCTACAATTTCTTTTGGTGTTAAAAACATAATAATTATTCCTTTACTTCTTCAATAATAATGTTATCGTTTGTAAATACGCAAAGTTCACTTGCAATTTCGAGGCCTTTCCGTGCAATTTCCGTTGCGCATAAATCTGTGTTCTTAATAAGCGCCCGTGCCGCCGCCAAAGCATAACTGCCACCCGAACCAATAGCGCAAACACCGTCGTCCGGCTCTATTACGTCGCCAATACCCGAAATCACAAACAAATTTTCTGCGTCGGCCGCAATAAGCATGGCCTCTAACTTACGCATCACCTTGTCCATGCGCCATTCTTGCACAAGTTCTACCGCCGCCCTTTGCAAACTTCCGTTATATTCTTCAAGCTTTGCCTCTAAGCGCTCTGCCAAAGAAAACGCATCTGCAACCGTTCCCGCAAAACCGACTACGACTTTTTCATCGTAAATCTTGCGTACTTTTCTTGCGGTAGACTTCATTACAACGCTCTGACCCATCGTTATTTGCCCGTCACCGGCAATTGCGCACACACCATCTTTTTTTACCGCTAATATTGTCGTACCTTTTAATTCCATTAATTTCATATCCTCGCTTTATATCATATT
>CAYJNC010000013.1:0-455 GCA_964371185.1 uncultured Christensenellaceae bacterium | reverse complement strand
CTTAAAAGCGCGCGTTCTGAAATTTTATTATTCTTCTCTTCTTTTCCTCTAATCCTGTAGGACAGAGGCTGTATCATACCGAAATTTATGTTCATAGGCTGGAAATTCTTTCCGCTCCCAAAACTAACATGTCTGCGCAACGCACCTAAGGCCGTCAGATCGGTAAACTCGGGCAGGGGAAGTTCAAGTTGTTCTCTTGCCGTATATAAACCGCATAAAAGCCCACTCGCCGCACTTTCTATGTAACCCTCAACGCCTGTTATCTGCCCGGCAAAACGAATATTGTGGTTTGATTTCAACCGGAAATATTCGTCTAACAAAAGTGGCGAATTTAAGTATGTATTTCTGTGCATCACACCATAACGCAAAAATTCCGCATCTTTTAATGCGGGTATAAGCGAAAACACCCTTTTTTGCTCGGGAAATTTCAGATGCGTCTGGAAACCGACCAAATT
>CAYJNC010000012.1:0-15961 GCA_964371185.1 uncultured Christensenellaceae bacterium | reverse complement strand
CTTCTTGAGCCGTCTTCACGTTTTATAAAATTCACTTTGTTTATAATTAGCCAGAAAACACAGACTATCACGGCGAACAGTATGGCGAATGCTATGTAGCCCATACCGAGTGTTAAACCCGTACACATAGCCATAAATATAGAGGCGATTTCTTTTGCTGTTCCCGGTACAGACCGAAAACGTACGAGGCTGAATGCACCGGCGACCGCTACACCTGCACCGATATTGCCGTTTACCATAATGATGACCATTGACACCACTGCCGGAAGAAGTGCAAGTGTTACGGCAAAGCCTTTAGTGCATTTTGCGTGAAAGGAATACAGTTTTGCCATAAATATGCCGAGCAAAAGTGCAACGCCCAAACAGATTAATAAATCAGTCACATTTAAGCTTATGGTTGTTGTTGTGTCAAAAAGTCCTGAGAAAAATTCATTAAGCATTGCATACCCTCCCGAGTTCACTTGTAAATTCGGGCATTATGTATTTGTTATACGCCGTTCCGTATTTTGAAAAAGATGTCTTGTATAAAGCATTCTTAGAAGTGTAATCAAGAAACCAAAAGGGCAAGCCCGAAACCGTCTTTACTTCAAGAATCACCAAGTCGTTTTGCAAAACTTCTTTATCCTCTTTTGTCTCGCATAGCGATAAATTGCTGTCCCTCATCTTTACATTAAAATCAAATGTCATACGAAACTCGCTATCCTCATTGCTATAGTATGCCTCTCTGTCGTAGCTTAAATATACCCGTGGTTTAAGCGTTTCATAGTTTTGCATAAAATAGTCTATTTCCTGAGATATTTGGCTGTTGCCGTACAGTCTGTTATCGCCATTAAGATAAGACATGGCTTCCGAGTGGTCAGATAAAATCCTCCGCTTATAAACAACACCTTTAAACTTTTTTTTGAGTTCTATAAACACTTCGGAGTTTTCGTTTGGTTGACCATAACACCTCACCCTTAATTTTTCTTTATATTTAGGTTTTTCGATAGAATTCCTGATTATTCTATAATCGTCGGTATCAAAGTACATATTGCTTATCTTGTGCCTGCCGTACTCGTCGAGCACCATATGATCTTTCATAAAATTACATAGATTTTTATATTGATCATTTTTTAATATATATTTTAGTTCGTATCTTTTAAAAACACTTTGCATGATGTTTACCTCTCTTTCACATTAACCTTACAATGATTATATTCTTTAAACCTTAAACTTACTTTAAATCAATGTGACGAAATTAAGAACACATCAAGAATATCGAGATGTGTTTTAGAAATGTTATATAAAACCGACAAATATTTTGCTGCAATGTTATTAGTTTGCATTGTGTTATTATCAGAAAATCACCGTTACAATTACAGTATTGTTATGAGTGCTTTTTACGGAAATTTTTGCTTTGTGTTTTTCGCAGATGTTTTTTGCTATGCAAAGACCTATGCCAAAACCTTCACCCGTCCTTGCCATGTCTTCACGGTAAAACCTGTCAAACCAGTTGTCATGTTTGCCGGGCACAACCCCCACACATTCATTTTTAACCACCAGTATGGGTTTTCCTGCGTTGCTGAGTAAAGATATTCTTATAGTCGTGTTTTCCGGCGAATACTTCACTGCATTTTCTATCAAAATTTCAAACAACTTACGAAGTGCAGTTTCGTCGCCAAAGTAGCTTAGATTTTTTTCAATGTTGAAATCTGTTTTCAATTTTGCACTTGTGAACGGTGCTTCAAAACTATTAACTGTTTCTAAAAGTGCATCGGACAGAGAGAAAGTTGTTTTAATTATCCCGTTTTGCTCTTCGTCGGTGCGAGTCAAGGCGACAAGGCTCTCTACAAGTAAGGTTAATCTGCCCACTTGCTTGTCTATGCTGTCCTTCCATTCGCTTTTGCCATAGTCAAGTTGCAGTACTTCGTTGTTGGCTTTAATTATGGCGAGTGGAGTTTTGAATTCGTGGCTAACGTCTGTAATGAAGCGTTTTTGTCGCTCGTAACTTTTAACAATTGGGGAAACGGCATATTTTGAAACGATAAACGAAAGCACAAAGATTACAACAGTTGCGATTAAAAGAGTCAGAAGTGAATAGAATATATATGCCGATACACTCATCAGTTCTTCTTCGATGTCTAAAAACATATAGGTATAACCAACTCCGTTATTTGTAACAGAATATCTGAAATTATCTATCGTTCCGTTATTCACTGCGGATTCACCAATCAGCGTTGTGTAGGCTATTGCATCTTCGGGAGATACCGAGCTTATGTTTTTAGTGTCTATAAAATCTATGTTGCCGTCTTTGTCGGTCATTACAGAAAAATATCTGGTTGTATAAGCAAATTCTTTTGGTGATCTATCGGGAGGACCGAACGGGAGTCTTAGCCCATTTTCGGTTAACGCCACAATAATCTCATCTGAACTTGCTAACATAGATGTATAGTTTGTTATGTTAATGGCAAGAAGTATGATAATCAGCGCAACAACACTTATTGTTGTTGTGAGCAGTGTGAATTTTCTACGGAGCTTTTTAAGCATTACCCACCTCCAAAGAATATCCCGTTCCTCTTGTTGCCTTTATACTAACGTTTGTTTTAAGTGCTTTAAGTTTTTTACGCAGATAGGATATATATACCCATACCGTATTTAACTCCGTTTCGCTGTCGTAGCCCCATACTTTTTCTAAAAATCGCTCGGTCGAAATAATATGCCCGCTGTTTATCATAAGCATTTCCATCATCTGAAATTCTTTGCTTGCCAACTTAAATGATTTTTCTTTGGTGAAAAGTTCATATGTTTTAGTGTTAAGAGACAAATCTCCCACTTTTATAACAGAAGATGATTGCCCGGCTATAATTCTGGTCATCGCTCGTATTCTGGCTAAAAGTTCTTTTGTTTCAAAGGGTTTTGAGAGATAGTCGTTCGCTCCCATATCAAGCCCCGCTACCTTGTCATCGACCTGCGATTTTGCGGTAAGCAAAATAACGGGGACAAGGTTTCCGCTTTCCCTCATGCGTTTCAACACCGTAAGACCATCAACTTTGGGCATCATAATATCAAGAATAACACCGTCGTAGTTTTCCGTTTCAAGGTAATATAAAGCCTCTTGACCGTCATATACAGCATCTACGGAATAGTTATAGTGTTTTAGAATTTTCACAAGAGCGTTTGAAAGCTCTTTTTCGTCTTCGCATAAAAGCAGCCTCATTTCATACCTCCGAGCATGTTTTCACGCATATTATATATAATTTAGCTTAATTATACCTTAAAATTTATGTGATTAAAACTGTTCTGCATATTTTTGCTATACTGTTTATTATTATTGCAAAAAAAAGTGGCAAGATGAATAGGGTATAGCCTTTTCTTTTTGAACCTGTCAAAAGAATATATTGTTTGTAACAAACAAAAAATTAGGGCTATAAAAAATATTGAAATTGCGTTGTTTTCTTAAGAAATGTGTTATAATAAAAAAAGAAATTCTTTTAGTATTGTCATGATTAAAAAACAAGCTAAATGGTTAAAAATAATTTAATAAAGTGAAAATGTTTACCCGAATCGGTTAAGCAGAAAAATATGAAGTTATGCTATTTCAGATAGATTTTTATAGTCGGAGGAAAGTAAGTGATAAATATAGCCAATTACCATAGGGCGCAAAGTTTAGAAGAAGCCTATGAGCTTAACCTAAAAAGAAACAATGTTGTTTTAGGTGGTATGCTTTGGTTAAAACTGCAAAAAAAGCATGTTGCCACCGCCATTGATTTGTGCGAGTTACATCTGGATAATATTTCAGATGTAGAAGGTGAATATCATATTGGGGCGATGGTTTCGCTTAGAGAAATAGAAAAAAGTGAAATTTTGAATAAGATAACAAACAATGCTTTTAGTGAATGTTTAAAACATTTGGTGGGAGTTCAGTTTAGAAATTTGGCAACCATTGGAGGCAGTGTTTTTTCAAAATTCGGCTTTTCAGACATCACAACGCTTCTGCTTGCCCTCGACGCTAAATTAGAATTTTACAATGTTGGCATAATAAGCCTGCAAGAGTACTTAAAAAATAATTATAAGCGAGACATTCTAATTAAAATAATTATAGAAAAAAAGGAATATAACACGGTTTTTATTTCACAAAGGAATTCCAAAACTGATTTTTCCGTGCTTAACTGTGCCATTAGCGAAACAGATAGTAATTACAGAATTGCTGTTGGGGCAAGGCCTAAAAAAGCCAATGTAATATTGTTAGAGAAACAAGAAGATATTGCAAATTTGGCCGAATGTGTAAGTAAGAGATTTGATTACGGAGACAACAATCTGGCGAGTGGCGAATACAGAAAGCATATTTGTACAGTGTTGGTAGCACGAGCAATAAAACAACTTAATGAAAGGAAATAAACGGTGGAGATTAAGTTAATTTTAAATAATAAAAAAATTGTTGATGATATTGATGCAGATTTACTGTTGATAGATTTTTTAAGAAAACATCAATGTTTTAGCGTGAAGCGGGGTTGTGATTCGTCTAACTGCGGACTATGTACCGTAATTTTAGACAATAAACCTGTGTTGTCGTGCAGTGTTTTGGCGGCAAGGGCAATGGATAAAACTGTTTATACGTTAGAAGGATTGCAAGAAGAGGCAAATGAGTTTGCCTGTTTTATTGCAGACCAAGGGGCAGAGCAATGTGGGTTTTGTAATCCCGGTTTCATAGTAAATACCGTTGCATTGCTAAGAGAAAACGAAGACCCAACCGATGACGAAATACTCGCACATTTAGCCGGTAACCTATGCAGATGTTCCGGATATGATGGGCAATTAAGAGGAATACGAAATTTCTTAGAGTTTAAAAAGAGAGGTGCTTAAACGTGTCTTATTCTTATGTAGGTAAACCTATCAGAAAAAAGGATTCTATGCAACTTTTACTTGGAAAACCGGTTTATGTGGACGACATTACACATAACGGGGCACTTATAGTAAAAGTTTTGCGTTCTCCTTATGCAAATGCGATAATTAAAAATATCGACACAAAATCGGCTATGTTAGTGCCGGGCGTCGAGTGTGTATTCACATATAAAGACGTAAATCAGGAGCGTTTTACTATGGCGGGGCAAACATATCCCGAGCCGTCTCCATACGACAGATTATTGCTTGATTCTCATGTAAGATTTGTGGGTGATGCAGTCGCAATCGTTGCCGGAAACACGAAAAAAGCCGTAGAAAAAGCTTTAAAATTAATAAAAGTAGAATATGAAGTGCTCGAACCCGTTCTTGATATGGAGAAGGCTAAAGACAATAAAATTTTAGTTCATCCGGAAGAAAACTGGAAATCGCTTTGCAATGTTGGTGCAGACAACAAGAGGAATTTGTGCGCAACCGGGAGCGATAGTGACGGAGATGTAGACGAAGTTTTTAAAAATTGCGATGTGGTTTTTGAGAGAGAATTTCATACGCAGGCATGTAACCAGTCTATGATGGAACCGTTTAGCGCTTATTCTGAAATAGATGCATACGGAAGGCTACACGTAACGGCTTCTACGCAAATAGTTTTTCACGCAAGGAGAATTCTTGCAAATGCACTCGGCATAAAGAAGCGCCAAGTACGTGTTACAAAGCCGAGAATCGGCGGTGGGTTTGGCGCAAAACAAACGGTTGTGGCAGAGGTTTATCCTGCTTTTGTAACATGGAAAACAGGGAAGAGGGCCAAAATGGTATACACGCGTGAAGAGGCGTTGATTGCATCTTCTCCTCGCCATGAGATGAAGATTAAAGTTAAACTCGGTGGAATGAAAGACGGGAGTATTTTTGCACTTGAAGTTAATACACTTTCAAACACAGGTGCATACGGAGAGCACGGTCCTACTACCGTCGGATTGTCGGGAAGGAAATCTATTCCTATGTATAGCGGCAGTTTAAAAGCACACCGTTTCACATACGATGTTGTGTATACTAATGTTCAATCTTCGGGTGCATACCGTGGCTATGGTGCCACGCAAGGTATTTTTGCTGTCGAAAGCATGGTAAACGAATTTGCAGGCATGATAGACATGGATGCAATTGATGTTAGAGAGAAAAACATAGTACGAGAGGGCGATATTATGCCGGCGTATTATTTTGAAACAGTAGAGGCTTCAAGCCTTGACAAGTGCATAACACGGGCAAAAGATATGTTTAATTGGGAAGAAAAATCAAAAGTTCGTGACATGGGTAATGGCAAGGTGAGAAGTGCGGGTGTGGCACTCGCCATGCAAGGATCGGGAATTGCAGGCGTAGACGTTGGTTCTGCTACGATAAAACTAAGCGAAACCGGTGGATATGATTTAATAATCGGCGCAGCCGACATGGGCACAGGGTGCGATACCATACTTGCGCAAATGGCGGCGGAATGCTTAGAGTGTGACATAGATAATATTACTGTCTTTGGTGCGGATTCGGACATATCTCCTTATGACTCGGGCTCTTATGCGTCTTCTACTACATATATAACAGGTAGAGCAGTAGAAAAAGCGTGCGAAAAATTGCGTAAAAACTTATGTGAGATTGCCGCAGATATGCTTAAGTGCGACAAAAAGGATTTAGAATTCTTAGGCGATAGAATAGCAAAGCCAGACGATAACGCCTGCGTTACGCTTTCAGATATTTCAGTTAAATCTATGTGCGGTAACGATATATCGACACAAATAACGGAGTCGCATACTTCTCCCACATCTCCGCCCCCGTTTATGGTAGGAATGGTGGAAATAGAGCTCGACAGGCTCACGGGCTCTGTTGAAATACTTGATTATGTTGCGGTTGTGGATTGCGGAATTCCGATAAATCCCAATTTGGCAAGAGTGCAAACAGAGGGTGGTATAGTGCAGGGGATAGGCATGGCACTCAGTGAAAGCATTACATATTCAAAAAGCGGAAATTTGGTTGAAAAGAGTTTTATGACATACAAATTACCTACGCGCATAGATATAAGCCGTCTTCGTGTGGAATTTGTTAACAGTTATGCAAAATCCGGACCGTTTGGCGCTAAATCTATTGGTGAAATTGTAATTAACACACCTTCGCCCGCCATAGCACATGCAGTATTCAATGCATCGGGGGCATGGCAAAGAGAATTGCCCATGACGCCCGAGAAAATTTGGGCAAAAATGACAGATAAGCATTGATAATAAACCGATGTTTTGAAATATAAAAATACTAAAATTTGTAAAGGTTAAAATGTTTTGGAAATTTTAAAAGAAAGAATCAGAAAAGACGGTGTTGTGAAACACGGCAATATTTTAAAAGTAGATAGCTTTTTAAATCATCAGATGGATATTAAACTCTTCAACGAGATAGGAAAAGAGTTTAAAAGCAGGCTTAAAGACAGTAGGATAGACAAGATATTAACAATAGAGGCTTCGGGAATCGGAATATCTGCGATTGTGGCACAGTATTTTGATGTTCCGGTTATATTTGCAAAAAAATCACATTCTATTAATTTAGACGGCGAAATGCTATGTGCGGTTGTTGAATCGTTTACGCACAAAAATCAGAATAATATCATTGTTGCCGGCAGATTCATCTCTCCCGATGAAAATGTTTTAATAATAGATGATTTTTTGGCGAACGGTTGCGCTGCGCTCGGGCTTTGCAAAATTGTAGAGTCTGCACAGGCAAATGTTGCCGCTATTGGTATTATTATCGAAAAAGGACAACAGCAAGGCGGTAAGATGTTGAGAGAAAAAGGTTATCGCTTAGAGTCTTTGGCCACAATAGACACCATGGATGCATCGGATGGTACAGTTACATTCAAAGAGTAGGATTGTGCCGATAAATAAAAATTAAATTGCATATTGATTGGGAAAGAAGAGTTTTTAGATTCTTCTTTATTGGTATGTAGTTTTATGGGGATATATTTGCTTAAATATGCAAATAGGTTTATTGTGCTAAGATTTTTGCTTTTTCATTAATATAAGGCTTATGAAAAAGGGGATTCCCACCAATGATGTCATTATCCCTATCGGTACTTCTACGGTGAAAAGTGTTCGTGATATTGTGTCTATTATCAGTAAGAAGGCCGCCCCAAGCCCAATAGATGCGGGAATAACATATCTGTAATTTGCACCGAATAAAAACCTTGAAATGTGCGGAATTATCAGCCCAACAAAGGATATTAAACCGCCCAAGCAAACGGCAGACGCACTCATAAGCGTAGCGCCAATGATAACCACTAATTTGGTGCGCTTTGGGTTTATCCCTATGCTTTTAGCTTCGCTGTCACTAAGCATTAAAAGGTTTAATTTCCATCTGTATAAAATTATTATTACAAAACCGGTTATCATCGGAATCAAATTAAATAGAATACTTTCAAAGGTTGCACGTGTCAAACTGCCCATCAGCCAAAAAGTAATCTCGGGGAGTGTGTCTGTAGGGCTGGCGACATATTTTGTTATGGCGACAAGTGCCTGTGCAAGTCCGCTTATCATTGCGCCTGTCAATACGAGTGTGAGTGTCTTAGAATGAACAGACCTTTGGCTGATTAGGTAAGATAACCCTACTGCTATTATGCCACCTATAAACGCAAAAATCTGTGTCTCTATTATTCCGAGTCCGAGGACAATGGCGAATGCCGCACCTGCACTTGCCCCTGCGGAAACGCCTAAAATATCCGGCGAAACCAAAGGGTTTTTAAACATGCCTTGGTAGGCGGCACCCGAAACCGATAGAGCAGCGCCTATTAATACGGCGGCAATGATTCTTGGTAATCGGATATTAAAAATTATGGAATATGCGTTTGTGTCCATGTTTCCCGAGAATGCCGAAACTATTTCCGAAAACGACAATGAATAATAGCCTAAACTTAAAGATAGTATTGCAAAAACCGAAACAAAAACGTATATGAGAGATATATGTATTACTTTTCTTTTTTCCATTAAGAAACCCTTTTATAGAAATATATTGACATAAATTAAATTAAGTGTTATTGTAGCGTTATATCTATAAAAGAATAACGAAAAACATGAAAAAAGTCAATAGTTTGGGGAGAAATATGAAAATAATAGCGTTAATTTTGTGTTGTGCAATATTACTGAGCGGTTGTTCGGGGGTAGTTTCACAAGAAGAGGCAAAAGAACAGACCGGAATGATTATGACAGACATGGCGGGCAGAGAGGTAAATGTTCCGCAAAGCATTGAAAAGGTGTTTTGTGCCGAGCCTGTTTGTGCAATTTATTTATATAATTTAGCGCCCGAGAAACTTGCAGGGTGGAATTATCAACCTACGGAAGAGGAAAAAGCGTTGCTTTTAGACGGGTACGGAGACCTTCAAACTTTTGGAATGGGTACTTCAATTAATTATGAAGCCGTTATTGCGAGCGGTGCGGATTTTGGCTTGATTAGTTTTGATACGGTAAATGACGCCTTGATAGAAAAGATAGAAAATTTGGAAAAGACACTTAACATTTCTTTTTTTGCTATAGATTCAAGCCTTGTTAAAGCAGAAGAAGCCTATACCTTATTAGGAGACGTTTTAGGCGCAGAAGAGCAAGGAGAAAAGTTGGCGACCTATACAAAAAATATTTTTGATAGCATTGTAGAAGTGCCGGCAGAACAACAAAAGACTGTTTACTACGGAAACGGTGTAGGCGCTCTTTAGACTGCGCCTAAAGGTTCTGTTTCCGCACAAGAGATAGAAATGCTACATATTATCAACGTGGCGGATGTTGCAACGGATGAGGCTAACAGGGTATATGTGTCAAGTGAGCAAATATTGCAGTGGGATGCAGACTATATGTTGGTTAATGGCGAGCCGAGTGAAGGAATATCGGGCGACAGCGAGGTTGAATACATCATGAATAACCCGACCTACAGCCAATTAAAAGCGGTACAACAACGACAGGTAATAGGCGTTCCTAAATCTCCGTTTAGTTTTATAGCACGGCCGACAGGCCCTAACAGGTTAATGGGTATACAATGGCTTAAAAGCACCATATATCCCGAGTTTTATTATGAAGACATAAACGAAGTAACAAAAGAATTCTATTCGCTTTTTTATCATATAGAGTTAACAGACGAACAGGTGCAAGACCTGCTTAATTAAAAGAGGAATCTCATGAAAAAAATTAATTACACAATACACGTACGGTTGAAAAAAAGCGAGATATTTTTCGGAAATGGTATATATGAGCTGCTTTGCTTGGTAGACGAATATAATTCTCTCAATACGGCAAGTGAAAAAATGGGTATGTCTTATAGCAAGGCATGGAGGATTGTTAAAAAGGCAGAGAATGAATTGGAATTTGAAATACTGCACAGAAAAGTAGGCGGCGTTGCCGGCGGGGGCAGTGCGTTGACAAAAAGAGGGCGTGAGTTTATAAAAAAATATGAAGATTTCAGAAAGGAAGTAACCGACAATGCGTCGATAGCTTTTGAGAAATATTTTGGATAATAAATTTAAAAATATTTATGAAAACTATAATTGTATATCTGTGATAGGTGCAGGCGGAAAGACTACGTTAATCGCAAATATGGCTGAGGATTTACAAAATGAAAAGGTTATTATAACGACAACGACAAAAATATATAAACCGAACAACGTATATGTGCTGACCGACTTTGATGAAAATTCAATTAAGAATGCAATGGAAGAAAGAAACATTATTGCATTGGGGCAGGATATAGGAGAAAAACTCGGTTGTATGCCATTTTTGGTGTATGACATTGCCGCTAAGTATGCAGACCGTATGCTGATAGAGGCGGACGGTGCGAAAAGAATGCCGATGAAGGTGCCTAATGCAAAAGAACCCGTTTATATAGCTAATACCGACTGTGTAGTTGCTGTTTTAGGGTTGAGTGCCATAAATAAGCCGCTTATTAAGGTGTGTCATAGGCATGAGACGGCGGCAAAAATGCTTAATAAAAGTGTGTTTGATGAGGTTAGTGCAAAAGACCTTGTCGACATTATTTTGCATAAAGACGGAATTTTCCATAATGCGCCAAACGTGCGCAAAAAAGTAGTGTTTAGTCAGATAGATGCTGTTGAGGCTAAAGAATTATTGCAACTTGAAGTTTTAAAAGAATATTATGATGTTTATTTTGTTAGATTGAATATTGGTTAATTAATTTTAGTACATAGAAAGTAGAGAATGTGAGATATATGAATATAATAATTAAGGGTGCGGGCGACATAGCGACGGGTGTTGCTATAAGGCTTTTAAATGTGGGATTTTCGGTTACACTGCTCGAAGTGCAAAAACCTACTACCGTCAGGCGGACGGTTGCGTTTTCGCAGGCAGTTTTTGATGGGCGCACCGAAGTTGAAAACTATACGGCAGTGTTGTGTAAGGAATATGACGAAATTAAAACTGTTCAAAATAATGGGCAAATTCCATTGCTCATAGACGAACATGCAAAATGTTTAGGAGTATTAAAACCCGATGTTGTGGTAGACGCCATTATAGCGAAAAAAAATATAGGAACTAAGATAGGTGATGCTCAAATAGTCGTAGGGTTAGGGCCGGGGTTTAAGGCGTCTGTTGATTGCCATGCTGTAATAGAGACAAACAGAGGGCACAACTTAGGAAGGGTTATATACGATGGCGAGGCAGAGCCTAACACGGGTGTTCCGGGGGATGTTGGCGGACAGTCGGGAAAAAGAATATTAAGGGCACCTTGCAACGGTGAGTTTAAGGGCGTTGCTCGCATTGGTGACTTGGTTTGTGCAGGTGATGTTGTTGCTATGGTGGGCGATAGTGCTGTTGTAGCGAAGATAGACGGCATGGTCAGAGGAATGTTGCAAGATGGAATTTTTGTAAAGGAAGGGATAAAAGCGGGGGATATAGATCCGCGTGGAGAAAAGATAGACTTTCATACTGTCTCGGACAAGGCAAGGTCTATCGGCGGCGGTGTATTAGAAGCGATACTGCATTTGAGGAAATAACCATGAGTAAAGAATTTTTTAGGAATATTGTTGAATTTGGAGAAAAAAACGGCGGTGGCACACTTTATTTTGTTATAGATACGTCCGAAAATGACATAGATTTATTAGGGCAAAAATTCTTTGTGACGGACGAAGAAAAGTTTTATAGCAACGAAGGCACTGTTGTCTTTTGGGAATGTGTGCTTGAAGAAATAAAAGTTTCGTATCCGGGGGTGTATAAGTTAAAAAATGGGGTATCGGTATTTGCAGAACAACTCGGACAAAAACCAACCATTGTTTTATGTGGTGGCGGCCATGTTTCGCTGTTTGTTTATAAGGTGGCAATCATGACAGGGTTTGATGTTATAGTGATAGACGATAGGAAAGAATTCGTCAATGAGCAGAGGTTCCCGCTGGCAAAAGAGCTAATTTGCGGAGAGTTCTCAGACGTCATGCCAAATGTTGATTTTGGAAGAGACAGTTTTTATGTTATAGCCACAAGAGGGCACTCTCACGACGGCATTTGCCTTGTGGAAGCCTTGAAAAAACAGCATACATACGTGGGTATGATAGGCAGCAAGCGGAAGATTGGCGTAATTAACGAGCATTTACGCAGTTTGAGTTTTACCGAAGAAGTTATCTCATCGGTCTATACACCCATAGGCTTAGCGATAGATGCGCAGACACCCGAGGAAATTGCCGTTAGCATAATGGCAGAGATAATAAAAGTGCGCAGAAATGAGTGCACAGAGTCTTACTTGTGCGATGAGGCACTAAAGCTTATTGCAACAACGCAAGAGCCGGTGGTGCTCTCTTTAATATTAAACAAAGACGGATCAATACCACGAGGGCCGGGGGCAAAGATGGCTGTGACAAAATCGGGAATTTCAAAGGGAACAATAGGAGGCGGAGCAATCGAATACGAGGCAGTGTTAAAATCTGTTGAAATTGCAGGGACGAAAACAAGGCCGACTATTCATAAATACTCTATGAAAAATACCGATGCAACTAAAGAGGGCATGGCGTGTGGAGGCAACGCGCTCGTATATACAGAGCCTATAGACTAAATTAAAAAAGAATTAAGAGGAAAAGAAATGGCATTTGAACTTAAAAATATAAGTGGAGGATATGGCAAAGAAGATGTTTGCAAAGAAATATCTTTAAAAGTGGAAGACAGGCAAATTTTATGCGTGTTAGGGCCTAACGGTTCGGGAAAATCTACACTTTTTAAATTGATACTCGGCCACATTAAAAAAAGCGGTGGAGATGTTTCCTACAAGGGAAAGTCTTTGGCTTCGCTGAACGAAAGAGAACTTGCAAAAATTATTGCATATATACCTCAACAACACAATCCTATGTTTGCGTTTTCTGTGTTAGACATTGTGCTGATGGGTAGAACCGGACAGCTTGAACGGTTTGCGATGCCCAAGAAAAGTGACGTATCTTTGGCAAAGAAGGCTCTCGATAAATTAGGTATACTATATTTGGCTAACCGTAATTATATGTTGCTCAGTGGAGGCCAAAGACAACTTGTGCTGATTGCAAGGGCTATTTGTCAAGATTCAAAAATTCTGATAATGGACGAGCCGGTTTCTAATCTGGATTATGCGAATGCCAAAAAAGTTGTTGAAATAATAAAAATGCTTGCGGAAGAAGGCTATATTATTGTTATGTCAACGCATAGCCCGGAACAGCCGTTTTCCTGCGGAAGCATGGTATTACTGATGAAAGAAGGGCGTGTTCATTCTTGTGGCAGACCGGAAGATGTGCTTACAAAAGAAAGTTTTTATGATGTGTATGGCATTAATATAGATGTTATTCGGGTCAAAGACAGCAATGGACGTATGCGCTCTCTTTGTTTGCCGATTTAATAAGATACTGTTAAAAGTTATAAGGATATAATTATTATGATACATATTTTTTATTTAGCAAGTGGTAACAGCCGACGGTTTTTAGGCAAGAATAAGCTGTTGATAGATTTTTTCGGAAAACCGCTTTTTTGTCATGGGTTAGATGCCCTCATAAATGTTGTTAATATAAGAAATGACTGCCAAATAGTCGTGGTATCAAGATATGAAGAAATTCTGCGTTATGCCGAAAAAAATTTTGTTAAAGCGGTTTGTAGTGAAAAAAGTGTTAATGGGATTTCGTATAGCATTGTAGACGGAATTAAGGCTGTCGGCGAGGTTGCGGAAACAGACTTTATGATGTTTTGTGTTGCGGATCAGCCATTTTTAAGAGAGGAAACAATAGAAGAATTGTTAGCCGAATTAACATGCAGCACAGACATACTGAGCCTATGCCACGAAGATATGTTAGGCAATCCTAAAATTTTTTCGGGTAAATTAGTTTCGGAGTTAAATAATTTAACCGGAGACGAGGGCGGCAAGAGCATACTTTGTAATCGTGATGTTAAAAAAGTGCAAGTAGCGTCTTCGCTTGAATTGGTAGACATAGATAGGGCAGACTATTTATCGAACATTACCAATATATTTATAACAGGCCGTATAAAAGTAGGCAAATCGACTCTTATAAGAAAAGTTATGGGGAATTATAGTCATGACGGTTTTTTAACACTGCCCGATAAAGTTTTTAACACGGGGAAGACGTATACTATGAAAGATATTAAAACCGGTTACAGCGAAAAAATATCCGAACATAAAGAAGGCGTGTTTTACCCGGTAGAAAGCACGTTTGAAAACTTAGGCGTGAATATTTTGGAAGAAGCAATAAAATCAAAAGGTAAATATGTGGTGTTAGACGAAATAGGCAGGTTTGAACGGCGATGCACAAAGTTTTTGAGTGCGTTAGAACAGGTTTTCGACAGCAAAAAAATTGTTGTGGCCGTGTTGAAAAAAGAAAACTTACCACATATTGAGAAGTACAGAAAAAGAAACGATTCTTTGTTGTTGGATTTAGATAAGATGTCTTTTTTAGATGCAGAGAAACAACTGATATTTTTGCTGAATTCAATAGTTTAATAACCATTAAATAAACAAAACACGGAGAGAACAATTTGCTCTTTCCGTGTTTTTTATGCAATAACCGTGGAGTGTTATTATACCTAATTTATCCCTTGTATGCGATTGCTTCGATTTCTACTAATGCTGCCTTAGGAAGAGCGGCAACTTCGTATGCGGCACGTGCCGGGAAATCTTGTGTGAAAAATGTTGCATAAACTTCGTTCATCGCAACAAAATCCCCTATGTTTTTAAGTAATACAGTTGTTTTAACAACGTTATTCATTGTTAGACCCACAGACTCCAAAATGGCTTTCATATTTTCGAGCGCTTGTTTTGTCTGCGTGGTAACATCGTCTCCCGCAAATTCGCCTGTCTTAGGGTCTATGGGGAGTTGTCCCGAAATATAGATTGTGTCGCCCGCCATAACAGCCTGCGAGTACGGACCTATAGCCGAAGGTGCATTGTTTGTGTTGATAATTTCTTTCATAAATCCTCGTTTCTGCCGAAATATTCCGACGATAAAATTATTTTGATTCCTCAACTACTTGTTGAGTTTCTTCTGTTTTTTCTTGCTCTTCTACCTGTTTTTTTGAAGCATTATCATCTTTTGGTTTTGGTAGTACTATGTTTAAGAAAACTGCGGTGATTGTTGCGATAACAACCGGTGAACTACCGAAAATTGTTGTAACCCATTGCGGTAGAGTTGCAAGTGCCGCCGAGGCTTGAGTAACACCCATACCGAGTGCAACGGATAAACCAACGATCGAAGTGCTTCTAAAGTCAAGACCGTTTGCCGAGAAGATTTTAATACCTGTCATGGCAATAGATGCAAACACGGAAATTGTTGCACCGCCGAGCACTGCCTGCGGAATAGATGTAAGCACTGCCGAAAAAGCCGGTACTACACCTGCTATCAAAATTACTATAGCCGCCAAGCCGAGAACTCTTCTGTTTACAACTTTCGTTGTTGTAACAATACCCACGTTTTGGCTAAAAGTAGCGGTGGGGAGTGCGCCGAAAAATGCGCCGATTATGTTTGTTACACCTGCACCCATAATACCGCCTCTTAGCTCTTTATTAGTGGGCTGACGGTTTAAACCACCGGTGGTAACGGCAGACAAGTCTCCGATTG
>CAYJNC010000011.1:0-15986 GCA_964371185.1 uncultured Christensenellaceae bacterium | reverse complement strand
CCCTTTGAAAAACCGCTAAACGAAAGTTTAGCGGTTTTTCTTTTTGTTTTATGGGTTTTAACAATTCTATCCTTTATATTTAAATCTTGAAAGTTTTAAAGAGTTTAATACTACACACACGGAAGACAAAGCCATAGCAAGCCCCGCAAACATAGGAGTAAGCAATATGCCGGAAGCCGCATACCACACCCCGGCCGCAAGCGGTATGCCGATAATGTTGTAAATGAACGCCCAGAACAAGTTTTGTTTAATTACTTTCATAATTCGTTTAGCTAAAAAAATTGCTTTCGTGACTCCTTCCAAATCATCTTTCATTAAAACTATTTTAGAAGAATCCATTGCTACATCTGTTCCGTTAAAAACAGATATGCCTACGTCTGCCGTTGCAAGTGCAGGCGCATCGTTTATTCCGTCTCCTACAAACGCAACAATTTTGCCTTCTTCTTTGACCCTGTTTACTTCATTGGCCTTACCTTCCGGCAATACCTTTGCAACAAATCTTTCGATTTGGGCTTTTTTTGCAATTCCTTCCGCTACTTGTTCGTTGTCTCCGGTTATCATGGCCGTAACAATCTTATTCTCTCTCAGAATACGTATTGTGCGTTCTGTGTCTTGCCTTATTTCGTCGGCCAATGCCATAACACCAACATATTCATCGTTTAAAGCAACATAAACTAAGGTTGTTCCGGATGTTTTTGCCCCTCTTGTGTTAATGCCCTGTTCTTTCATAAACTCTTCTGTTCCAACTCGTATTTCGCCTTTGTCGGTGTATGCTATAACACCTCTGCCGGCTACACTTTTGACGCTGTTAGGCCTAATGAGCTCTTCGCCCATAAAATCTGCGTACTCAAGAATTGCCTTTGCTATTGGGTGTGTGCCGCCATATTCTGCGGTTGCGGCCAAAGAAATCAACCGTTTATTGCTGTCTTCTTCGGAATTTACATTTACCACTTGTAAATTACCTTTTGTTATCGTACCTGTTTTGTCGAACAATACGGCTTCTATTTTAGATGCTGTTTCTACAACGTCGCCCCCTTTAAAGAGGATACCCATTTGAGCGGCACAACCTGTTCCAACCATCACCGCAATAGGTGTTGCAAGCCCTAAGGCACACGGGCAAGCGACAACCAGCACAGACACAAATATGTTAATAACAAAATTTGCGTCCTGACCGACCAATGCCCAAATAACTGCCGCTATTACGGCAATAGATGTTACCGTCGGCACGAAATATAAGGATACTTTGTCGGCAAGCCTTGCAATGTTCGCTCGTTTCTGTTGAGCCGCAATAACAAGTGCTACTACCTGTGCTATCGCAGTGTCTTGACCAACACCTGTAGCCCTAATTTGTAAAACACCGTCTAAAACAAGTGTTCCTCCGGATAATTCCGTACCTTCTTTTTTAACTACAGGTAGGCTTTCCCCGGTGAGTGTAGACTCGTCTACATTTGCCTGTCCTTTTATTATGATTCCGTCTACCGGAGATCTTTTTCCGATTCCAACCAAAACAATGTCGCCCTTTTTAACATCTGCCGCCGCTACTTGCCTTTCTTCTCCGTCTACAAGTATGATTGCATCTTTTGGAATCAAGCCGGCTAAATTAGAAATTGCACTCTTTGCCCTGTTTTTACTGCTTTCTTCTAAATATTTGCCGATCAAGACCAAGGCTATAACAACTGCCGCCGATTCAAAATACAAACTGTGCGCATAATGCGGATTTTGTATTATAAGAATTGTCATGACAAAACTGTATATAAAAGCACTTCCCGTTCCAATCATCACAAGGGTATCCATGTTTGGACGTAATTTTGAAAGCGCCTTTGCACCGCTGACAAAAAAATTGCGTCCGCATATTATTACAACAACCGTAAATATGAGTTGAACCAAGGCAAAATTCAATGGGTTTTCGAGTGAAATAATTTCAGGTATCGGCCAATTAAAATGGCCCGCCATGCCAATATACATGACTATCATTCCACAGATAAAGGCAATTATCGTCATACGTTTAGAAAAACGATGCTCGGAAGAAAGCATAGGAGTACTTTCTTTTGAAAAGGCTGCTTCAAAACCCGTATCTTTTATAGTTTTTATAATAATATTTTCGTCGAAAGTTTCAGAGGTTACAACGGTAGCACTGTTTGTCGCCAAGTTGACCCCAACGTATATTATTCCATCTGTTTTTTCGAGTGCCCTTTGTACGGCAGACGAACAAGACGCACAATGCATTCCTTTAATATCTACATTAAATTCTTTTTCCATTTTTCCTCCTAATTTTTGTGTGGTAAATCGGGATTTATGTGCACAACCACATCTTCTATTTCTTTTCTGTTTTTTAACAACTTATTCTCTACAGCTTTTGCAATCTTGTGGCTTTCCAGCACGTGCATGTCTCTATTTACGGAAATCTTAACAATCAGCAAAAACTTAGCCCCTACAGGTTTAGCATAAACACTGTCTATGTGGTCTATGTCGTCTATTTCTTTTATGTCATTATAATATATGTCTAAAACGTCTTTGCTAACTCCGGTGTCCATAAGAACCTTGACGGAAGATTTTATTATGTCTATTCCCGTATATGCTATCCAGGCAGATATAATCAGGCCGGCTAAACCATCGGCCCAAATAATGCCCGCTAAGCTTAAAAATATCGCAACAAGTGTTCCGATTGTTACCAAAACATCGTTCTTATGGTCTTGTGCATTTGCGTGTATCAGCAAACTTCCGTGTTTCTTATTCATAATAACGCAATAAACATACAGCGAAAACTTAGTTATTATTGTTACAACCGCAACAACAACTAACCAACCGGAAAACTCAAGCGATTCTCCTGCGCTCAACGCCGTGGCCGAACCGAATGCCGAATATATTGCAAGCACTATCATAGAAAACCCAATTATCAGCGAAGCAATGTACTCTGCTTTTCCATGTCCGTATAAATGCTCGTCGTCTTGGGGTTTTGCCGCATAGATGCTTCCGACTAACGTTACCGTAGATGCAAAGACATCTCCGGTACTGTTTAACCCGTCTGCTATCATGGCACGGCTATCACTTGCATAACCAACCAATAATTTAATTATCAACAAAATAACGTTGGCACAAATTCCGATTATCGCTATTTTTTTTGCTGTTATAAAACGTTCTTCCACTTTTCTCCTAAAAAACTATTTCGCTTCTTGATTATTGATTTTTTGTAACGACTTTGCTTCTCCGCCTCTAACAAACAGCATTAGTATTACCGCAACTACGAAAGAAATTGCCGAATAAATAAACAGTACTTCATAACTGCCGATAACATCTCTTATTGCACCAAACAATACCGGGCTTATTATCGAGGCTAAGAATGAGAAGAAATAATAGTAACCGGTGAATCTGCCTAAGGTTTTTTCACTTCCCATGTCTACAACCATCGGGTATGAGTTGATAGAAATTGCAGACCAGCATATGCCGGCAAATACGAGTATTACATAAATTAATGTAATGTTTCTAACAAAGAACATCAGGCCAAACATGACTATAATTCCGATTAGGCCTATTAAAATAACTTTTTTTCTGCCAAACTTCGTTCCTAAGAATCCTGCCGGTATGGCAAAAACCAAATACATCAGCGAAAATGCACCGAGCATAATAGAAGCATCGCCTAATGACATCGGCTGTCCGGCTGCATCGGTCAAAACATTTGTTGCATACAGGGTGAAAAATGTTTCAACGGCACTGTATGCTATAAACCAGAAAAGTATGGCAAAAAGCATAAACAGTAAGCTCTTTATACGTAATTTCTTTTCCTCAGCAGTTAATTCTATTACTTTTTCTTCTTTTTCAATTTCCGGTTGTAATTCTATGTGTGGTTTTTCTTTGATAAAGAATTTAAGCGTTAGCACCGCAATTATCATAATTATCGCCGAGAAAATAAAAGGTAGGCTCATACCACCGATGTTAAACAAAATGCCGCCGCCCACAAAAATTATTAGTGTGCCCAGCCCGCCCATCAGATTTATTATTCCGTTAGCCTTACTCCTAAATTCCGAAGGAGTTTGATCCGGCATAAGCGCAACAACCGGTGCCCGCCAAGTAGACATCACAAAATTAAAGAGTATTACAACTGTCATAAGGGAAATAACAGAAGTTGCCTGCGGAATAAAAACCAATAACACCGCGCAAATAGGTATGCCTATCAAAATAAAAGGCATTCTTGTACCTTTTCTTGCCTTTGTCTTATCGGAAAGCGCACCAAAAAGCGGTTGAAATACCACTCCGAAAATATTGTCTATGGTCATAATAATACCGATAAGAAAAGCACTTGAAACATAACTTTCAAGCAAAACAGGCACATAAGCATTGTAGACCGCCCATGCAATGGTCGTTGCCATAAAACCAAAACCCAAAATAAATGTTTTTTTATAATCAAGCCTCATAATACATACCTCCAAGTAATTTAATTATATCTTTATATTTTCAATAATTCAATGTAGAACTTTAACTTTCTGTCTGTTTTCGGTAAAAATTTGTTTACTTAATACACGGTATAATTTAAAATATATATTAAATTAATCAAAGGGGAAAATAAATATGATAGGTTTTATAGATGCGGGCGGTGGTATGCGTGGGGTTTATACGGCCGGAATTTATGATTTTTTATTAGAGGAAAATGTAAATATAGATTACGGCATAGGCGTTTCAGCCGGTGCCGCCAACATGATAACTTTTTTTGCCAACCAAATAGGGCGTACATTGAAGTTTTATTCCGATTATTCATTTAGAAAAGAATATATGAGCATGTCTAATTGGTTTAAAACCGGTTCATACTTAGATTTAGACTATATATACACCACACTTACGGTTACCGGGGGCGAATACCCCCTTGATTATGAGACATTCAAAGACACTGTTTCGCCATTTTTTATACTTGCAACAGATGCGAGTACCGGGCAAGCAAAGTATTTTACCAGAGAAGATATCGCTCTTAATAGCTACGATGTGCTTAAGGCTTCTTGTGCCATTCCGGCGGCGTGCAAACCCTATCCCATAAAAGGCAATTTATATTTCGACGGTGGTGTTAGCGAACCTATTCCATTTAAAAAAGCCTTCGATGACGGCTGTGATAAAGTTGTTGTTATGGTAACAAGAACACCGGACTACGTAAAGCCGAAACAGAAAAACTTGCCGTTAATTTCTTACATGCTAAGAAAATACCCGAAAGTGATTGAACTACTGAAAAATAGGCACAACGCATACAACGAATCTGTTGCGGCTGTCAAGGAATTAGAAAAACAAGGCAAAGCCTTGCTTGTTTGCCCCGATGATTGTTGTGGTGTAGACACGCTGACAAAAGACAGACATGCAATTTTTAAGTTATATGAAAAAGGCCAAATAGACGCAAAACGCATACTCGACTTTATTTAAGTTCTGTATGCGTTAAAATATAATTTTTTTATCTTAAAAAATTTTTTAATCTTCTTGTTCAATAACTTTTTTATACGGCATTAAAATATATTTACTCATTTGCCCTTTCATTTTTGCTTTAACGGAAGGTATAGACATTATGGAACCTAATATTTGCATTTGTATAATTCTACCTCTTTTTTTATGCGGAAAATCATAAACCCCGTTTTTCTTATAGAACTTATGATCGGCCTTCATTAATCCTCGCATTTCAAAAACGAGGTCTCTGAAAATTTTAGTTCCGCCGACTCCATAAAAGTTTTGAGGCATACACATCTTGTTTTCAAGCGCATATTCTAAGGATTTAACAGTTTTTATAATTGCTGTCTGAGTGTCCTCTTCGTCTGTTGCAACACCACACAAATAGGTTTCTCCTACTTCACTCCGAGCCTCTACTAATGTTTGCAAATTGTTTTCCCGGCTGTAATTACCGCTGATTATGTAGGCAAGTGGCATTCCCTTTGTTAAAAACCTGTGCCCATTACAAAATTGTCTGTCGTCATAACACTTAAAACTCGAATGCGTATAATGATTCTCTATTGTAAAGGCATATACCATGGCATCCGCATTTTGTATTTTAGTTCGCAAAAACTCGTCGAAACCGTCTCTATAAACACATTTCTCCGTAACCGCACACGCAAAACAACCCAAGCACCCTCCCGAAAACGGGTATTCACGTAAATTCACTATTCGTATATTATGCGAACACTCGGCAACAAAATCTGCCATCATATTCTTTAAATTATCGTCATCTTCTGCCACATTAGTAACCAAAACTACGTCTTTTTTTCCTGTCTTTTGTTTGTTTGGCAAAGTATTAACATACACATCTTTTTTTGTTGAAGCTAAACTGCTTTTTTTAGTTTGATATATTTCGTTTTCTATGCGAAACATGAGGTTTTTAAAGAATGCTTTCGCCTGATCTCTTCCCTCTTCTAATAGCAAATCTTCCATGTCCGCAGATAAACCGCAAACATAAGTTGCATCCATATCGAATGAATTTTCTTCGATGAATTTATGTGCCGTCATGTCGTAGAAATGTTTTGATGTTGTTATTTGCGACACAAACTTGCCTTTCAAATTAGTATTGTTTTCTTTCATGAGCTCTATAAATCTTTGCAATTGATACGGAGCTAAAAATGTATAGATGGGATAAACAAACATGATAAGGTCGGCAGCCTCAATTAATTTTTTAGCATCGGAAAAATCTCTTGTTATTTTTTTAATTTGTTGCGATACTTTTAAATATGTAAACTTGTGCTCTTTAAAACATTTTTCCAAATACAATGCAGTTTGCAAGGTTACACTTTGGTTTCCTTTGGGGCTTCCGTTTAAAACTAAGATGTTCATTTTTTGTCTCCTCTAACCTTCTCTAACAACTGAGTATACCAATTGATCTCAAATGAAATAGATTGTACACCGTAATCTAATATATACACTTGGAATTTAATTACGTCTTCATTATTTTTTATGTCTGTCAATTTCTTTGCAATTTCTATGTTTTCTTCAAACATTTTAGCAATCGTCAGAACCTCTTGCTCAACCTTTTTTAATTGTTTTATATAGTCTTCTATTGCTGAAACTTGGTGTTCCTTATTAGCAAATCCCAGAAAAAACAACTTTGACAATTCTTTGTTTTTTATTTTGCCCGACTGCATAGGGCATTTAACCCAATTTGCAAATTCAGCTTTTCCTTTGTCTGTTATGCTGTATGTTTTTTTGTTTTTTCCATTCTCGATACTTTCGGAAAAAGCAATTTTTTCATTATGAATTAATTTTTTCAGGGCAATTTGCACACTTCCCGAGCTGTCTGAACATATCATGCGAAAGTTGCTTTTCAAAAAACAAACAATTTCATAGCCCGTCATAGGTTTTAACATCAACAACCCTAAAACTATAAACTCCAAATTTATGCTCCTTAATAAAAATAATACTATTAGTCATATCTCTAATAGTATTATACTTCACTAATTTTTTTTGTCAATACAAGCATAGTCCGATAAAAATGCACCCACAGGTTTTGGCTTATTATTTCTCTTTTATCATACTTAATGATATGCGCTTCTTTTCTACATCTACCTGTAAAACCCATACCGTTACAATGTCGCCGACTTTCGCTACTTCCGAAGGATGCGAAACGTATTTATCCGCCATTTTTGAAATATGCACCAAACCGTCTTGGTGCACTCCTATGTCTACAAATGCGCCAAAATCTATTACATTTCTCACAGTTCCGACAAACTCCATTCCGGGAGTCAAGTCGGAAATATCAAAAACGTCTTCCCTAAGTTGTGGCTTTGCCAAATTTTCTCTGATGTCTCTACCCGGCTTTTGCAATTCTTCCACAATGTCTTTTAATGTGTGAATGCCAATTTCGCAAATGTTTGCAACTTCTTGCTCTCCTTTTTCCGCAACTTTTACACAAAGATCGCTTAAATTTCCATTTTTAATGTCTTTATCCGTGTATCCGAACAACTGCATAAGTTTCCCTACCGCACTATACGCTTCCGGATGAACCGCGGTGTTGTCTAATATTTGTTTACCCTCGGGAATACGTAGAAATCCCGCACATTGTTCGTATGCCTTAGGCCCGAGTTTTTGAACTTTCTTAATTTGTGTACGGCTCGTAAACTTTCCGTTTTCCTCTCGGAATGTACAAATATTTTTTGCGGTTGTCGCGGTAATACCGGCAACATATGACAGCAACGACGGGGACGCAGTGTTTATGTTTACGCCTACGCTGTTTACACAACTCTCAACCACGCCGCTAAGCGCATTGTCGAGTTGCTTTACTTGCATGTCATGCTGATACTGCCCCACCCCGATTGCCTTAGGATCTATTTTAACAAGTTCTGCCATTGGGTCTTGCAAACGCCGTGCAATAGAAACCGCGCTCCTTAGTGAAACGTCGAAATCCGGAAACTCTTGCGCACCCAATTTAGATGCGGAATAAACAGATGCACCTGCCTCGTTGACCATTATGTATGAAACACCCGTAATTTCTTTAAGCATTTTCGCCACAAAAATTTCAGATTCTTTAGATGCTGTTCCGTTCCCAATTGCAATTACCTCGACACCATGTTTTTTTATCAAACCCAATAAAACTTGCTTAGCTTCTTCTGTCTTATTATTAGGAGGCGTCGGGTACACGACATTCGTGTCTAAAACCTTCCCCGTACGGTCTACAACTGCTATCTTACAACCTGTGCGATAAGCAGGATCAAACCCTAACACAACTTTGTCGTGCAAGGGAGGTTGCATCAGAGTAGGTGCTAAGTTTTGGCCAAACATCTTAATGGCTTGCTCGCTTGCCTTTTCTGTCAGCTCGTTTCTTATTTCTCGTTCGAGAGATGGAAAAATCAACCGTTTTAGCGAATCCGTGGCGGCAGAAACAACATATTGTTCTGTTGAGCTGTTT
Source organism: uncultured Christensenellaceae bacterium (assembly GCA_964371185.1). Taxonomy (GTDB): domain Bacteria; phylum Bacillota; class Clostridia; order Christensenellales; family Christensenellaceae; genus CAYJNC01. The sequence goes on along the minus strand of CAYJNC010000011.1, from coordinate 7,129 downwards.
CTTCTTACAATATTATTTAAAATCGGGTTTAACATATTTTCAAATTCTATGTCTACCTTAACTTTTAAATAACCTTCTTTTTCTCCTCTGTTAATAGCAAGTATCCTGTGCGCCGGTATCTTTGAAACAGACTGAGAAAACTCGTAGTAGGTTCTGTATACGGAATCCTCATCTTTTGTGGCAACAGATACCAATAAACCTCTTGAATACAACAAGTTGCGCAAAACTTTTCTTAAATTTGCGTCATCGGAAATGTTTTCGGCAATTATGTCCATTGCTCCTAAGATGGCCGCATCAACCGTATTTATGTCATCGTTTAAAAACTGTGTCGCAAACTGCTCTGCCGTTTTGTCGGTTTTTTCTTGTTTATACAAAAAATCTGCTAACGGTTCTAAGCCTTGTTCTCTTGCTATCATGGCTCGTGTTCTTCTTTTCGCCTTAAACGGTCGGTATATGTCTTCTATTTCCGACAAGGTTTTCGCATTAGTTATGTTTAAACGCAATTCTTCGCTCAACTTACCAAGTTGATCTATTGCGGAAACAACCTCTTCTTTCCGACTTTCTAAATTACGCAAGTAAGCAAGCCTGTCTGCCACTTCTCTTAAAATTTGGTCGTCCATTGCACCCGTCATCTCTTTTCTGTATCTGGCAATAAACGGTATTGTGTTGCCTGCGTCTATCAATGTTATTATATTTTTAATAATAGACACACTCGTATTAAATTCTTTTGCTAATATTATCTCCATATTTACCCCTTAAACATTTTTTCCCAATTATTATACTACAATATGACAGTAAATATGATAAAATAAATTTAAATATATTCTTGACAATGTTTTTTTTTAGTAGTATCATTATTTCAAAACAAAAATATTTGATTTGAATTGAGGCTAACATGAAAATAGACACAAAAAAAACCGCAAAGATATTCAAGGCACTTTGCGATGAAAATAGAGTTGCGATAATTATTCTGTTAAAGTCCGGTGAAAAATGCGCTTGTAACATTGCAGATGCTTTAGGGCTTGCACAGTCTAAGCTTTCTTACCACATGAAAATACTTTGCGAAAGTGGCTTAGTAGATTGTTGGTATGTGGGTAAATGGTCACATTTTAAAATAAGCGAAACGGGTAGTAAATATGCAATTACACTGCTCAGCGAATTAACAAAGATCAACATAGAAGAAAGCTGTTCAGCTTGTGATAGGGCGGTTTAGATTAATAAGCTATTCTTTTTGAATAGCTATTTTAATAGGTTTCACATCAAAAATATTTGATTTGGATGTTACAATCAACACAAAAAGGAGTTTTATTATGTCGAGTAAATCATTTTTAAAAATCATCATACCTGTTGCAATGGTAGCAATTGTCATTGCCCTTTGGTTATCTTCCGGTGATGATGCTAATTCTCAGCAACAGACGAGCGACCCTGATTTCGCTTTAAACACAACAAACGTTGATTTGGCCGCATTATCCGAGCACAATCTTCCTATGATTATAGATTTCGGTGCAGACGAATGTATACCCTGCAAAGAGATGGCACCTGTACTTATAGAACTAAACGAAGATTATCAGGGGAAGGCTATAATTAAGTTTGTTGATGTTTGGAAAACACCTCAGGCCGCAAGCGGATTCCCCGTACAGGTAATACCTACGCAGATTTTTGTAAATGCGGACGGCACACCCTATGTACCCTCCGAAGATTTAGGTATACAATTTATTATGTATGCCGAAGATACGACAAACGAACATATTTTCACCGCTCATCAAGGTGGGTTAACAGAAGATCAACTACGTTTGATACTTGATGACATGGGGGTTAGCTGATGGACGCCATACTAAATTCAATTTCCGAGTTAATAGTTCAAAGCACCTTCTTAGCCCCTTTGTTAGCACTTTTAGCCGGTGTTTTGACATCGTTTACACCCTGTGCGCTGTCGAGTGTGCCGCTAATTGTAGGATATGTTGGCGGAACCGGCCAGAATGACACTAAAAAGGCATTTAAACTGTCTCTTGTTTTTGCACTCGGTTCTGCCGTGACTTTTACAGCCTTAGGCATAATTGCCACTATTGCAGGAACATTAATCGGTGCATCTGCGACTTGGTGGTATATTGTTTTAGGCATACTTATGATGCTTATGGCATTGCAAACTTGGGGAATTTACGAAATTATTCCCTCGAGCTATCTTATATCTAAAAACAAAAAGAAGGGTTATCTTGGTGCATTTATAGCAGGCATTTTGGGAGGGGTATTCTCTTCACCTTGTTCTACCCCGGTTTTAATTGCCCTTCTTGCCATTGTTGCAAGCAGTGCAAACATCGCCTACAGCATTCTCTTGTTGCTCCTATACTCAATCGGCCACGGCATACTTGCCGTAATTTGCGGAACTTCCATTGGATTCATTCAAAAACTTTCGCAAAGCGAAAAATATGGTAAGGTCAGCAAGGTACTTAAAATTGTAATGGGCACGCTTATAGCCCTTATAGGTTTTTATATGTTTACATTGGCATTTTAAACACAAAAAAACGCTTATTATTCAAATAGTTTAATAAGCGTTTTTATTTATTCTAATCTAAAAATTCTACTCTACCGGTAGCACTGTAATACATTGCTCCTACAATTTCAATTTTATTTTCTTTGATTGCCTCTACTATTATCGGGCTTTTTGAAATCTCTTTTATACTGTTCTTAATGTTTATATGCACCGCCGTATCAAGGTCTTTTTCATCTTTAATAGAACATAATATCTTGTTTTTCAATTTGTTAAAATAACCGTCTACTCCTGAAATAGCCGCATTTATAGCCCCGCAATAATCATGCCCCATTACTACGACAGTATTGACACCCACAAAATCTACGGCGTATTCAATGGCAATCAAAACATATTCGTCAACCATATTTCCTGCCGAACGGATGGTTAGCAGTTCGCCTATTCCGGCGCCGAAAATATATTCCGGTACAACTCGGCTGTCTACACAACTTAGTATTGCGGCATAAGGTTTTTGGCCGTATTTCGCCGTTTCTTCCCTGATAGATAAAGAAATATTTCCGCTTGGAGTGTCTGAGTTTACGTACTTTTCATTTCCTGCTTTTAAATGTGCTATTACGTCCATGTATTACCCCGTTTTCGTTTGACTTAAATAAATATATCATGGTTATGTTACACTGTCAATTTGCTTAACATAAAATAATATATTTTTGTGTCTCATGCAACTAAAGTCAACACACACATTTATATTCTTTGAACAGATGATAAATAAAATGACCTTTAATACTTCAAATAAATATAGAATCGTCAGGTTATCTTCTCATATAAGTATATATATGTTTTTTTGTGTGTTTTTGTCAAGTGAAAATCATATAATCTGCTTATACCACTTTTTACAGTCAGTAATTCTCCTTTTTATACTAAAACAAGTATTATCTTATAATAAATATGTATTATCTTATGGTATTGACTAAAAAGCATATATTTTTTTGCTTTATTTTGTTAATATGTAATTGTTAAAAAATTGTTAACGAAAGCATAGTTATCAACCTAAAGCGGGAGGCACAGGCAATGGAAAATAATACAAATTATTGTATGGCGTGTATGAATGAAAGAAACGGCAATAGCATCTGCAATAGTTGCGGCTTTGATAATAGTTTACACAACTGCGCTCAGCATATGTTAAGACCAAACAGCATACTTGCAGGAAAGTATTTGGTTGGAAAAACAATTGGCGAAGGCGGGTTTGGCATTACATATATAGGAAGAGACTTAGCGCTCGACTTAAAAATTGCAATAAAAGAGTTTTACCCAAATGGTTTTGTCGGCAGAGACAACACCCTAACCACAAACGTGCTTGCTTTTGAAGGCGAACAAGGTGATTTTTTCAAAAAAAACCGTGAAAAGTTTATAGACGAAGCAAGACGGCTTGCAAAGTTTAGAAATTTACCGGGAATAGTTGCGGTAAACGATTTCTTTTTAGAGAACAACACCGCTTATATTGTTATGGAATACATCGACGGACAAACATTTAAGACCTATTTAACAAATATGGGCGGAAAACTATATTCCGAGCAGGTTTTCGAGATGATGCAGCCGGTTATGCTTTCGCTAAAAGAGGTGCATGAAAGCGGTATAATACACAGAGACATAAGCCCGGATAACATCATGATATCTAATAGCGGATATGTAAAACTCATAGATTTTGGGGCGGCAAGAGATTACGACGACAACAAAGGGAAAAGCCTTTCTATCATGCTTAAACCCGGTTATTCTCCCGAAGAACAATATCGTTCTAAAGGTAAGCAAGGCCCGTGGACAGACGTATATTCTATTTGTGCAACAATGTATAAGTGCATTACGGGCATAACTCCCGATGAATCTTCCGATCGTGTACACGACGACGAGGTTGTTCCACCTTCTTCTCTTGGTATAAAGATAGATTCTAAAAAAGAATATATTCTAATGAAGGGCATGGCGGTAAAACAAGAAAACAGGTATCAGAGCATAGGCGAGTTGATGAACGAACTTTATGTCAACGCTAACACGCATACGGCTATCAACACAGTAGAAGAACCGGCAAAAAGTGAACCTGTATATGCCGAAGAAGCAATAAATGTAATTGATAATAGGAATAATGAACAATCGTTTGTTGCACCGAAAGAATATCCAAAGGAAAACAAAAGCTATTCACAAGAACCGCCTATAGTTAATAATAATTACGAAAAACCGCAAAAAAAGAAACCTATCGGTGCGATTGCCGCAATAGCAGGCATACTTGTTGCGGTATTAATTATTGTGTTTGCTGTAATACCCTTTATGAATAATGGTGGTATAACCGATAATACTGCTATCGGTTATTATCAAAATTCTATTGATTCACAAGGATATCATACGGTTGGGCTAAAGAGAGACGGAACGGCTGTTGCGGTTGGAGCTGATAACTTTTCACAGACAGACGTTTCAGATTGGGATAACTTAGTTGCAATTTCTGCCGGTGGTTCGCATACTGTTGGTTTAAAAGAAGATGGAACCGTTGTTGCTTTGGGTGATGAAGAAAGCGGTGCACACGAAATGGGTGATTGGAATGACATAAAAGATATTTCGACCGGCGCGGTGCATACTATCGGACTCAAGGAAGACGGTACTGTTGTAACCGCCGGAAACAATGGTCACAATAAGAATTCTGTAGAGCATTGGGAAGATATTATAGCGATTTCTGCTGGGGCTATTCACAATGTAGGTTTAAAAAGTGACGGAACTGTTGTTGCACAGGGTAGCAACAGTTATACCGAATTGAATGTATCACATTGGGAAGACATTATAGGGATTGATGCCGGCTGGACATTTACAATTGGATTAAAAAATGATGGAACGGTTGTTGCAACGGGTGATAACACTTCCGGGCAACTCACTGTTTCGACTTGGGAAAACATTGCGGTTGTCAGTGCGGGAGAAAATCATACGGTTGGGTTGAAATTTGACGGTACTGTTGTTGCAACGGGTAGTAATGAAGACGGACAGGCGGATGTTTCCTCTTGGAGCGATATAGTCGCAATTGCCGCCGGTACAAGGTGTACCATAGGGCTTAAATCTGACGGCACTATTGTTGCAACGGGACTTGTTAATCAACAAGACGTTTCGTCTTGGAGCAATATAGGATTAAGAGACGACAATGCTGTCGTGGGCGACGAAAGCATGGTAAGCGAAAGCACGACACAAGAAGAGCCGCTCGAACTTGAAATAGGCAAAAATCAAGGCACTATGGGAAAGGGAGATAGATATACGGTAGCCCTAAGAACGGACGGCACAGTGATGGGTGTGGGTAACAATTACGACAATGCACTTAATGTAAATGCGTGGACAGACATAGTTGCAATAGATTCCAACTATGCTTACTCGGGTTACACAATGGGGCTTCGTGCGGACGGAACTGTTTTGACTACCCTGCCCGCCAACTATAACGAAGAAGAGTTTGAACATCTTAATGTTTCTTCTTGGAACGATATTGTTGCAATTTCAACCAATTATGAATATACACTCGGGTTAAAAGAAGACGGTACGGTTGTAAGTACAGGTGAGGAAAGCGGTAGGATTGTAGATAGTTGGGAAAACGTGGTAGCGGTAGGTGCCGGCCATAATCATGTGGTTGGGCTTAAAGAAGATGGCACGGTATACGCTTCACATTTTCATGGTTTTATAGTAGAAGTGGAAGAAGTTATGGAATGGACAGACATTGTTGCAATTGCAGTGGGTAGTGCGCATACAGTCGGATTGAAAGAAGACGGTACCGTTATTAGGGCTTATGGGAATTATTTGAATGGTGACATGGGGTCAACAAGAGATTGGACGGACATAGTGGTAATAGCCGCAGGCGGACGTAATACATACGGGTTGAAATCTGACGGTACGGTAGTTGGGACGGGAGATGAAGAGAATTATCCACCCGAATTCCAAGCAGAGGTTGAACAACTTAGTGACATAGTTGCAATAGAAACTTATTCGGCGGGAGAAAATAGCCAAGCTCTGTTGGCTTTGAAATCTGACGGCACTATGCAAGTAGTAGGCACAGTAGATGATATTGAAGATGTTAGCGGTTTTTCTAATATAGGGCGTCCAAGTTCGAATATGGTTGAAGAATCTGTTGCCAATGATATTGAAGAAACAGACGGTTCACCCTATGCAAATCTGGTTGGGGTTTGGGAAGGTTATGCTTCTTTCCCCGGCGAAGAGCCTTTCTCTGAAATAAGTGTAGAGGTAAGTGAGTATAACGATGATTACGCCGAGTATTTTCTTGTATTCTTGACGGATAATGAAGATGGTGGCGTAGACAGAGGCATGTATCGAGGCGAATTTATTTTTGATGAAAAGAGCGGCACATACACTATGTTTCCAACCGAATGGATAGAACAGCCGGAGGGTTATGTTTCAAGCGGTTTTAGTGATGTGCGCATAGAGGGAGATAAATTATTCGCATCTACTCCGTATGAATTAGAGTTGGAAAAAAGCTAATTTTTGAAAATGGTTCAAACTAATTTGTCTGATTCATAAGAATCGCAATAAAATTGAATAAACAAAAAAGGTCTGTGAATAAAGAAAAGAAGGGTATTCTATGATAAAATAAAAACATAGGAGGCCTAATAT
>CAYJNC010000010.1:0-17076 GCA_964371185.1 uncultured Christensenellaceae bacterium | reverse complement strand
AGGCAAAAGATATCTCTCCGACTTGTCTAAATAGTATAATACGGCATACATATCCGGCGTCTGAGCCGTTGCCTTTTGCTCTAACAAATTATATTCTTCGGTTAAATCCGCAACTTTCCTCAATGCACCGGTCGGCATTATACTTTCACTTTCTTGCCCCATATAACCGGTTTGCATATTATTTATTAGCACGTTAACATAAGTTTTACCGCTAAAATCCGCTAAGGTTGTAGTTATTGCTAATTTTGCCGCCGTTATTTCCTGATTTGTTTTATTTTGACTTTCGGGTAAATACAAATATACATTTAACACATTTGGCATGCTTTCAATTCTGTTAAGTACAAAACCTTCTGCAATCGGTTGTAGTTCCGAAGAAGTCGGACCGTCTATCAACGCTTGCACAACAGCCATCTCGGGTAAAGTGTTTTGAACAATTTCTATTTCTCTTGATTCCGCCGAAAGTTGTGTGCGAGCCCTATTATAAAAATATAAGACAGGAGTAATGACAATATTCGGCTCTAAGTCGACATTTTGCATTAATAAGGTCTCTTCATATATTGTAGACTCTGTTTCTTGAATAACCGAGCACCCGGACAACATAATGATTGCCATAAGGACGGCCAACAATTTTTTCATTTCTAACTCCTCAATTCATAAATGTATCTTCAAACACATTATATGTCATTTTCCACACGTCATTTTCTTGAACCAATTTTATGGGAACATTAGAAAACACTTGCACTTCACCGTCTTGCTGTTTTAACTCGTACGAAACCATGATTATGTTAGAAACATAATCGGGCGACAATGTTCCGCCTAAAACCTCGGGCGACGAAATAGAAAACTTTGCGGCTTCTGCAAAATTTCTGAAATCTTCGAGCGAAGGTTTGTCTTGCCCTAAACTGTCTTTGTATGCAATGTAATCGTAAACCGTGCTCCATTCTCTGGTTTCTATTGCGCTCAATATTTCGCTCATGGTGTTTTCACCGTTAAGCTCTATACTGCCTAAACGCTCAAACGGCTCTGCATCGCCTACGCCGTCTATGCCGGCCTCCATCATTGTGATAGGCCTTCCTATTCCTCTGTCATCTTCTTCAATAAGTATGCGTACCCGAGCGGCATTGCCTTGTTCTATCAAAGTGTTTACAATAGAATATACGGCCAAATACTTCCTTGTTTTCTCATAACTCACTTCGTCTTCATTCTGATAGTCTACCTCGCTGCCGTCGGGTGGATCTAAAAACTCTTCGGACAATGTTACGGTTAGTATTTGCCCTTCTTGCTCGGCCTTTAAAATAGTTGTATTCGAATTAATAACTTGAGTAAAATCTATCTTTGTGGCAGAAGGCCCTTCTTTAATCAGCTCTTGTAAAATTGAAATTTCTATGCTTTCGTTGACCGGCACTTTAATTTTTCTTGTTTCTCCCACTAATAAATCATACTCATGGTACCCAAAATATAATCGCACATTGATTTCATTATTGTTAACAGACTCCGGCAAAGGATTTATTTGCACAGTCGTCTGTTGTGTATCTTCCTCGACTACCGTATCGTTGCAACCTTTAAACACTCCGGTTATTAAAAATATTAGTGCCAAAACCACTATGCTGATTTTTTTCATTTTACTGTCCTTCCGTTTTTACTCATATCTTCTTTTTCCCCACGCACAGGGTTTATCGGAAATATTATTGTGAATGTCGAACCTACACCCTTACTACTGCTGACTTCTACACGGCCGCCATGCAACAAAGCAATTCTTCTGACTATATGCAGGCCCAAACCCGTTCCGCCCGTCTCTCTTGACCGAGCCTTGTCTACCCTGTAGAACCTATCAAAAATATGCGGTAGATGCTCTTCGCTCATACCGACACCGTCGTCTTCTATTTTGACAATAATTTCATGCCCCTGTTTTGCGGACGACAACAAAACATGCCCTCCGTTTTTAGTGTATTTTATTGCATTTTCCACTAAATTATTGAATGCCTGCCGCAATTTTAGCGCATCACCTTCTATTATTAAAGGATCGTCTTGCAATTGCATCGTGACTTCTATGTCTTTTGTTTGTGCTATTGGGTTTAGTACTGCAACACACTTTGTTATTATTTCTTTAATAGAGACAGTTTCTAAGTGCATTGTCATGATGTCACTATCCATTTTTGAAATCAATAATAAATCGGTAATCAAGTCGTTTAGCCTGTCTATCTCGCCGTTTATGTCAGATAAGAAATCTTTGTATACCTCTTCTTGTACTCCGTCTTGATACAACAAAGATTCTACCAATATTTTCATAGATGCCAAAGGAGTCTTAAGCTCATGAGAAGCGTCCGAAACAAACTCGCTTCTTTGCCTATCTATATTTTCTAACCTTCCGCACATCATGTTGAACGTTTGCCCGAGTTCTGCAATTTCATTCTTTCCTTTTATGTTCACCCTGCTTTTTAAATCTCCGGCGGAAATTTTAAGTGCCGCATCTGTAAGTTGCACCACCGGCTTTGTTACAAAATTAGAAAATATCATGCCTAATATTATTATGCCTAAACAAGCAACTATGTATATCATTAACATTTGCTGCTGAACGCCGTCTATTGCGTCTACCGCATCTTGAATGTATACGGACGACAATACAACGCCAATCACACTACCGTCGCTAACAACCGACGATGAACAGTATAATGACCAAAAATGGCTGTCTTCTGCCTCGTCATAGATTTGATGATAACCAAAAGATGAGCTGTTCTGACCGTATAATATGTCGTTTACTTCACTAATAGATAAGCGTGTGCCGTTCAATTCGGAAAAACTGTCGGTTTGAACTATTCCCGAACTGTTCAAAACGAGCATACGGCCTTCGACATTTTGATAGTTGTTTACCGCCACCTGATACAATCCACTTGCATCCGATTGATCTAAATATGGGGCTACTTGCACGGCTATGCTGTCTACACTCTTTTGCTGGTCTCCAACCCTTTGTTCTAATATATAATTTCCCATAACCGAAGATACCGCAACGGAAACAACCCCGAGTGCGATTGCAATCAGCAATAGATATATGAGTACAAATCTCCAACGAATGGAGTAAAACAACCTACTACGCCGTGAAATAATGTATTCTCCTTTTTTAGTTATTTACTTTCTAATTATACGGTATTTTATAATTTTTTTCAAGACACACGACTTTTCCAAAAATTTACACAAAAAACAGACAACCGATTTTTATGCCGATTGCCTGTTTTTATGCCTATTAAAACTTAATAATTATCTTCCATCAATTGGAAATATGCTTTCGGATGGCTACAAACCGGACATTTATCCGGAGCGCCTTTTGTTTTTTGCAAATGGCCGCAATTTGAACATTGCCAAATTACAGGTTCGTCTCTTTCAAATACTTTTCCTGTTTCAATATTTTCACGAAGTTTATTATATCTGTCTTCGTGAGCCTTTTCTACCTCGCCCGCACCGGCAAATTCACGTGCGATTTCTAAAAAGCCTTCCGCCTTTGCAATCTCTGCAAAACTCGGGTACATCTCGGTGTGCTCATAATGTTCGCCTGCCGCCGCATCTTTTAGATTTGTTATTGTATCGGGAACAGCATTGTCCGGGTGCAACCATTTAAACCATAATTCCGCATGTTCTTTTTCGTTGTTTGCACTTTCGGTAAATATGTTGGAAACTTGAACGTAACCGTCTTTTTTAGCCCTCGAAGCATAAAATGTATACTTCATTCTTGCCATAGATTCCCCTGCAAATGCGTCTTGCAGGCATTTTTCGGTCTTTGTACCTTTTAACTCTTTCATTTTTTTATATCCCCTTTCTTTATTTGAAAATATTATTCAAATATAAATATATATAAACCAAACACTAAAAAATCAAACCGCTTTTATACATTAACCTCACCGCTCATGCCTAAGACGTCTGCATTTTCCTTTAATATCGGATTGACACAATCCCTTATGAAATTGTCTACCTGTATAGGCGCCGCTCCTATGAACTGGTCGGGCGAAAGAATAGACTGAATTTCCTCTTTAGACATCAAAAACGCCGGGTCATTTTCTATCAACGAAATCAAGTTGTTATCCTTGCCTTCCGCTTTTACTCGGTAGGCCGCCTGCATGGAATATTCTCTTATTTTTTCGTGTAACTCCTGCCTGTCTCCGCCTCTCCTAACCGCTTCCATCAGAATTGTTTCCGTCGCCATGAAAGGCAGTTCTTGAGAAATACGGTTGTCTATTATCTTTTCATACACTACTAATCCGTCAGATACATTAAGATATAGATTAAGCACTGAATCTATCGTCAAAAACGCCTGTGGTATAACAAGACGCTTGTTTGCGCTGTCGTCTAAAGTTCTTTCAAACCACTGCGTTGAAGCCGTTATAGCCGGGCTTGACGCCAAAGACAGCACGTAACGACACAAAGAAGAAATACGCTCGGAACGCATAGGATTTCTTTTGTATGCCATGGCAGAAGACCCAATTTGTTTTTTTGAAAAAGGCTCTTCCATTTCTTTTAAATTTTGCAATAATCTTAAATCATTAGAAAATTTATATGCGCTTTGCGCAATTGCACTTAGCACATCTACGACTAAGCTGTCGAATTTTCTCGGATATGTTTGGCCTGTTACAGGGTAAACCTTGTCATAACCCATTTTTTCGGCAACCAATTTTTCTAATTGTGAAACCTTTTTATCGTCGCCGTCAAACAACGTTAAAAAGCTTGCCTGCGTACCTGTCGTGCCTTTCACGCCTCTTAATTTAACCTGAGAACGAACAAACTGCAATTGCTCGTAATCCATTATTAAATCTTGAATCCAAAGGGTTGCACGCTTGCCAACCGTCGTTAACTGTGCCGCCTGAAAATGTGTAAAACCAAGTGTTGGCAAACTCTTGTATTTGTCTGCAAATTCGCTCAACACGTTGATTACGTTTACCAATTTTTTTGATACGAATTCAAGCGCTTTGTCTATCACTATCATGTCTGTGTTGTCGCCGACATAACAACTTGTTGCACCCAAATGAATTATGCCTTTTGCGTTCTCGCATTGAACACCGTATGCGTAAACGTGCGACATAACATCGTGTCTTACTTCTTTTTCCCGTTTTTCCGCCACATCATAGTTGATATCTTCTGCGTATTTTTGCAGTTCTTCAATTTGTTCTTTTGTTATAGGTAACCCCATTTCGTGTTCGGCTTGCGCAAGCGCAATCCAAAGCTTTCTCCACGTCTTAAATTTCATATCGTCCGAAAACAAATAAGACATTTCTTTTCCGGCATACCTTGTAATCAAAGGATTTTCATAGCTTTCTCTCATTAATATTCCCCTTGCGTTTATAGTTATTATTTATTGTATACCAATTCTAATTGTGTTTCAACAACATACGGCATAAAATTTGTTATCTTTTTACATTACATAAAATAAAACTAAGCGGTTTTGGTTGCATTTTTTGCATCAAAAAAGGAGCCTTATAAAAAGCTCCTCTTTTATATCATTTCGCGTAATCTACAGCCCTTGTTTCCCGTATAACACTTACTTTTATAAGTCCGGGGTAATCAAGTTCGCTTTCAATTTTCTTAACAATATCTCGTGCAATCAGGTTAGTTCCTGCATCATCTATGTCTTCGGGTTTAACAATTATCCTAACTTCTCTACCCGCTTGGATAGCGTATGACTTGTCTACACCCATGAATGAATTTGCAATTTCTTCAAGATTCTCAAGACGTTTCACATAATTTTCTAAAGATTCGCGTCTCGCACCCGGGCGAGCCGCAGATATGGCGTCTGCCGCCTGTACCAAAATAGCTTCTACTGTTTTTGGTTCGATGTCTCCATGATGCGCAGCTACTGCGTTTATCACGTCGGCAGATTCCTTGTATTTCTTTGCAATGTTTGCACCGATTTGTACGTGCGGTCCTTCTACTTCGTGGTCAACGGCCTTGCCGATATCATGCAACAAACCTGCACGTTTGGCAAGTTTCACATTTGCACCTATTTCTGCAGCCATCAAGGCGGCTAAGTGCGCCACTTCTATAGAGTGTTTCAGTACATTTTGACCATAACTTGATCGATATTTCAACCTTCCCAAAAGTCTTACAACTTCCGGATGAAGCGAGTGTATACCAACATCAAATATTGCTTGCTCGCCTGCTTCTTTAATTTGCGCATCTACTTCTTTTTTGGCTTTATTAACCATTTCTTCAATACGCGCAGGATGAATTCGCCCATCTACAATGAGCTTTTCAAGCGCAATCCTTGCAACTTCTCTCCGAACCGGGTCAAAGCCGGAGAGCACAACCGCCTCAGGAGTATCGTCTATTATAAGATCTATACCCGTTGCGGTCTCTAAGGTTCTTATGTTTCTTCCTTCCCTACCTATGATTCTGCCCTTCATTTCATCGTTGGGCAAATTCACAACCGAAACTGTACACTCAGCAACATGGTCGGCGGCACATTTTTGAATAGCCAACGACAAGATTTGTCTGGCTTTTTTGTCTGCCTCATCTTTAGCCTTAATTTCAATGTCACGCAACATGATGGCCATATCATGTCTTGCTTCATGCTCAACCTTTTCAAGCAACATACCTTTAGCCTCTTCAACCGATAGGGTCGAAATATGCTCAAGCTGTTCTAACTGTTTTTGGTAAACAGCCATTAAATCGTCCTTGGTTTTTGTAATTTCCTTGGACTTTCTTTCTAATTGCTCTTCTTTCTGAGTTGCATTATCCAGTTTCTTGTCTAACGATTCTTCTCTTTGTACTAATCTTTTTTCAATTTTTGTGATTTCATTACGTCTTTCTCTTGTTTCTTTGTCAAATTCGCTACGCAGTTTATGAACTTCTTCCTGAGCCTCAAGCACCATTTCCTTTTTGATAACTTCCGCACGTTTTTGTGCATCTTCTATCATCTTCTTTACTGATTCTTCGGCACGGCCGACTTTAGTTTCAGCTATGTTGCGTCGATACGTATAACCGATAAGCAACCCTGCCACTAAGCAACCTACGCCTACGAGGATCGGAATTAGCCATTCCACTTAGCAAATCCACCTCCTATTCTCTTAATAGATTTGCAATCTAAATGCATATATGGTAAATTTTCAAGGTTCAAATTATACCCACTAATAATAATATAACTTTTCTGACTAAAAGTCAATTTAAAACGTTTATACCACACAGATATCCTGTTGAAAATGCAATTTGCAGATTAAAACCGCCTGTTTTTGCCGACACATCGACTACTTCACCCGCAAAATATAAGTTGCGTACCTTTTTGCTTTCCATTGTAGACGGGTTTATTTCACCGGTTTTAATCCCACCGGCCGTAACAATCGCCTCTTCAATCGGCCGCATTCCGAGTATTTTTATTTTGAAAGATTTCAAGCTGTTAACAAGCCTGCTTCTTTCTTCTTTTGTTATACTGTTAATTTTGCCATTCGCTTTGAAACCGCCTTCCGTTAAAAACGGATGAATCATTTTTGACGGAAGCAACTCGGACATATAAGTCTTTAACTCTTTATTGACATTGTCCTTAAAATCTCTTATCAAACGTGCTTCTAACATCTCCACGCTCAAGGCGGGTTTTAGGTCTATGACCGCATGAAGTTCAAGCGGTTCTTTTGTCGAATTTATATAACTGCTTCCCGTAAGCACTACGGGGCCCGAAATGCCAAAATGTGTAAACAGCAATTCGCCTTGCTCGTAATATACTTTTTTATTATTTTGCAACAATGTGAAGCCAATGTTTTTAAGTGTCAACCCTTGCATTTTTTCGCACAGATGCCGGGCATCTTCAAGTGCAGACAAGGCCGGCGTCGGCTTTACTATGCTATGCTCAAATTTTTCCGCAAATTTGTATCCGTCTCCTTTTGAGCCTGTTTTTGGGTAAGAAAGGCCGCCCGTTGCTACAATAATTGCCTTGGCGCTAAACTCTTGCGTGTTTGTTATTACCGTAAAAAACTCTGAATTTTTTTCGATTTTTTCAACTTTCGTGTTACAATTGACACGAACATTTTGTTCGTCGAGCATTTTTTCTAATGTTCTTATCACATCGTTCGATTTATCGGAAGTCGGAAAAACCCTGTTACCACGTTCTACCTTTGTTTGCAAACCATAACTTTTAAGCAAGGCTAATAAATCATCGTTTGAAAACTTATTCAAGGCGCTCATCAAAAATTTGGGATTTCTGACAATATTTTGGAAAAACATGTTTAAATCACAGGCATTTGTTATGTTACACCTGCCTTTTCCGGTTATGAACAGCTTTTTTCCGAGTTTTTCGTTCTGTTCTAAAATTTGCACGTTAAGGCCTCTTTTTGCCGCCGCATATGCCGCCATAATTCCCGCAGGCCCACCGCCTATCACTAAAACATCAATCATCAACTTCCTCCGTTAAAGGTTCGGTTATTATAGTATCGTTTTTACCGGCATATACACCGTGGTCTTTCCATAGTTGTTCTAAGCGTTCAAAATTTTCAAACAGTTGATCTTTTTTCTTTAGGCCGAGCATAATTATTAGCACATTAATTATAGATAAAACCGCAACAAAAGAATCCACAAACGAATTCATATAGCTTTTAGCCAACAAAACCTTGTCTGCTTTTAGCGCAGGAGGCGCACCTTCGTTGTCTGTTATGGCAATTATCTTGCATTTTCTGCTTTTTAAATAATCCATACATTCGATAGTACTTGAAGAATAGCGTGGGAAACTTATTGCAATAACCGCGTCTTGTTCGTCCGCATTTAAAATTTGGCTGTATAAATCACTGCCGTCAAAACGAATAAGCTGCACATTTCCTATTATATAACTCATATAATAACGCAAAAATTCCGCAAGAGGTCCGCTTGACCTGGCACCCATTAAGTATATTTTACGAGCATTCGCCAAAATATCTACCACTTCGTCTAAATTTTCCGGTAGATTTTTTTCCTTTGTTACTCTTAAGTTGTTGGTGTCTGTTTTAAACGACGCATTAATTATCTCTTCACTGCTAAGACCTTCCATAAGGTTTAAGCGTTGGATTGTAGTCATCTTATTTTGTATAACATATTGTAAATCTTTTTGCATCTTAGGGTATCCGTCATATCCTAAGGCATACGCAAAACGAACAATTGTAGATTCGCTGACCCCAACCGTTTCGCTCAAAGTTGCCGCCGTCATAAAAGCGGCCTTATCATAATTGTTTATTATATAGTCAGATATTTTTTTTTGGCCTTTTGACAAGGTATTGTATTCTCTGTTTAATACTTCTAATAAATTTTCTTTTCCCATAACAGCACTCCATTTTTTGTGTATGTAATGCCACTATGTTAACACGAATCAATCAAAAATGCAATTTTAATTCTTCAAACTTGCATTTTGTTTCGTCCAACCTGCTTTTCTCGGTATATTCACGCTTAATAGGAGTTATTGTGATATATTCTTTATCTATCCAGTAAATGTCTGTCATATTTTTTTCGTTGTAGCCTGTGTCGTCGTCACGGCCTATCATCCAATGAAAATGTCTTTCGTAGTCGTCTATATGAGGATTTGCAGAAATATCAAAATATCTTTTGCCCAGCTCACACACTTTTATTCCCTTAGGCTCGTTTGCTTCACTCAGCGGAAAATTAATGTTATAAAGCTTACCCTTCTCTTTTGAGAAGTCTATGCTGTCTAACAAATCTGCAGTGTAGCTTGCAGCCTTGGCAAAATGCTTTGCATATTCTTCGTTTGTAAGCTTTTTGCAAATATACTGCGAAAGCGCTATTGAGGGGTATCCGTATAAATTTGCCTCGGCGGCCGCATTAAGCGTACCCGAATAAAAAAGGTCTGTGCCTATGTTTGAGCCTAAATTTATGCCGGCAATAACCAAATCTATAGGTTCTTTTGCAAGTACGCAAATACCCATTTTTACACAGTCTACGGGTGTACCGTTTACCATGTATGCTTGTACTCCGTCATAATCTGCGGTGTGCGGTCTTTTAGCAAGCAACGGCTTATCGAAGGTTATCGAACTGCTACTACCGCTATTCTCCTTATCGGGAGCAACAACTATTACTTCATGCTTTTCTTTAAGCTTGTTAACCAAAGACAATATGCCAACAGCATGAATTCCGTCGTCGTTCGTAATTAAGATTCGCATAATCTTCCCTTTCAAACCGCTTTTCATCGATATATTTAAATTTTCCGGCTAATTATTTAACTAAAACTCCGCAAGATTTTGCGGAAATATTTCTTTTAGGTTTTCACCTATCCAAACAGAAACATCGGGTGTATCGAGTGGAACATCTGCACCTAAAACCTCACGAATCTCACGAGTATCGAGTTGCTGTTCTGTATCATCGACAGTTACTTTTACGACAAAATCAATGCTTGTGTTGCAAACTATTAACGTGTGCATCGTTCCCGAAAAATCACCGATCGGTGGACGATCCAGGTGTTTAATAGTGTATGTCGCCCTTAGCACCGTTCCCTCACCCAAAACAGAATCTATGAAGAAACTGCCGTCTGTCGCTTCTGCTCCCTGTTGAAAAAGAGAAATACCCAAACCTACCCTTCTTGTCGTACGTGTCGTGACAAAAGGGCTTAAAACGCGGTCGAGCATTTCTTTACTCATACCCTTTCCGTTATCTGTTATGGTAACGGAAAGGGTGTTTTTTTCATTTAATATTTCCAAATCAACTTCAATTAGTGTCGCTTCGGCAGTAATTGAGTTTTGGACAATATCCATTATGTGTAAGGATATTTCTTTCATTTTTTTAAGAAGACTTCTTGTTATAGTACGGTTTTAAAATTCCGTGAATATCTTCCGGATTTAACCTACCGAACACTTGATCGTCTATCATGATTACAGGTGCTAAACCACAACATCCTAAGCAACGTGTAGCTTCTAAGGTAAATAAATTATCGGGAGTTGTGTATCCCGGGCTTGTTTGCAATTCATCTGCTAACGCATTCAAGATACCTTCAGCTTTTTTAACATAACAGGCCGTACCCATACAGACACCTATTACGTGTTCTCCCTTAGGTTCTAAGGCAAATTGCGAATAAAAAGTTGCAACACCGTATACATCACTCATGGGAATATCCATTTCTTCCGCAATATATTTTTGCACATCAAATGTTAACGCACCGAAAATATCTTGTGCACGTTGCATAATAGGCATTAGCGGGCCGGGTACATCTTTCATTTCTACAATGTATGTTTTTAGTTGATCATACATTTCTCTTTGTTCTGCATTGTTCTCCATTTTATAGAGCCTCCTTAAAAAATTAAATCATGCCATTGATTATTTTATCACATAGCTTTGTTATTTGCACGTAAATTTATTTCAATTTACTAATTTTTTAAATAAATTTTCTAAAGTTGCGGTTTCCAACTTTAAATACTCTTCTTTTTCGGCAATTTGCCACAAATTGTGCGCATCCGAAGAATGTAGTTGACGATATTTTTCGCACTCATCGGGTATGTGCAACCCTTTTGTAACTTCTATTGTGTCAAACTCAATCTGCGGTGGAAAAAAACCCAAGTTTGCAAAAATAGAATTTGCATCTTTGTTAACATGCGCCGGCACCACAACGCCGCCCGCCTGCCTACCCATGCTAAAAACTTCATCTATCGAAAATGGCGTTGCCGAAATCAAAAGCTTATCTTTCTTGCCAACAATATTGTCCTCATTGTCTAAAACATACTGATTTCCAAAAAAATCTTCGTTGTTTAAAACATCCGGCAATGAAGAATATATTTCTTCTCCGAAATCTCTTGCCGTCTTTGCACAATTAAAATACACCAAAACATGAACTTCTTCTGCTGTAGTGATTTCTATTCCGGGCATAAAAAGAATACCGGCTTCTTTTGCCAACTTGTCTATTACCATAACATTATCCGCACAATTGTGGTCGGACACACAAATTGCATTTAAACCTTTTAGCATTGCCATATTAACTATATTATTAGGTGTCATATCATTTTCCGCACACGGTGAAAGTGCAGAGTGTATATGAAAATCATAATACAATTCCATTTAGCAACCTATCTGCAACTTACACATCTCACAGCAAAGCTCGTATGCCGTTTTGTCGGAAGAAAAAATAACAATTTCCTCTTCATTCGCTTTGTCTATTGTCGGTTGAGGTACTTCTATGTTTTCGGGAATAATAACACAAGAAAAATCGTGTAGACAGGCAACCGCCACCACGTTTAGATGTGTCTGAACGGTTATCCAAGCCATTCCCTCTTCGCCTTTTGCCATAACCCAGCTTAATAAATCGCATACGCAACCATTGCTTACTTCAATGTCCGGACACTGCAAACTTGTTAGTTGTTTTAAAGAAAGCTCGCTTTCTAATTTTGCTACATTAACCATGTTTTATTCTTCCTCCTTTTGATTCTTAGATGCTAAATCTACCATTTCTTCTGCCAAAAACCGTACTTTCTCTTTCAAAATGAAAATACAATCCATCTCTTTTGCATGGCCTCTGACTATGTCTTCGGCTAAAGCCCTACAACTCGGTGCACCGCAACTTCCGCAGTCCATGCCGGGCAATTTTTTAATAAGTTCTTCTATTTGCTGAACCTTTTGCATTGCAACTTTAAAATTAGAATCAAGCTTCATTACGTCTATCGGTAAAATAGAGTCTCCTAAATTTGCAATACCTTCTTTTGCATATTCGGCCGTTTTTTCTTCTATGTTGCTATACTTTCCAAGTGAGTCGCATATTCTTTTTATCCGTGATTGTGCAACAAACGCACTTTCAAACACAAGCGGACCACCGACACAGCCACCGATGCAGGCCAAACCTTCAAAAAAATCTATGTCAGTCAACTTGTCATTTTCTATGTCTTCCAACGCACGTATGACATTTGCAATACCGTCTACCGCAAGGGCATTCTTTTGGCCGACAGCGGCAATTTCTCCCCCACTGTTTGCCCAACCAACTCCTTTAGCACAGGCTCGCTCTTCTTCATACGGCTCCGGTTCGCCTTTCAACCTGTTCGCAAGCAAACTATATATTTCTAAGATAGAGATTGCTCCGTCGGCATCACTTTTTTCTTTTCCGAGTGGGGCTTGCACACTTGTCATCTTTGCGGGACATGGTGTGATGAAATACGCTCCGCATTCTTCTATTTTTGCTCCGCTGTTTTTTGCAACGAACTCTTCTTTTGCAACTTTTGCCGCCACTTCCATGGGTGCATCTACTTGAACAACATTCTCAAGCAAATCCGGGAAACGTACTTGAATCAAACGTATGACGGCCGGACAGGCAGACGAAATAAGCGGCTTAATTTTTGTTTTTGCAAGTTCTGCGGCTATGGCCTTAGAACAAATTTCCGCACCTTTTGCAACCTCGTATACATCGTCAAACCCTATCATCTTTAAACCGGATAACAATGCATCAACCTTGCCAAAAGCCTTAAATTGTCCATATAAAGCAGGCGCCGGCAAAGCAATTTTATATTTAAATGCTTGCATATCGGCTAAATGATCGGTATAGGCAGTTTTTGCATGATATGGACATACCCGTATGCACTCTCCGCAATCTATACAACGCTCCGGCAAAATTTTTGCTTTTCCTTTTTGTACACGAATAGCCTCTGTTGGGCATCGTTTAATACAATTTGTACACCCGGTACATTTATCTTTATCTAAACGAACCGAGTGAAAATATTTTTCCATAATATTATCAACATCCTTAGTTTGCAAACTATTTTCAGCTTGTTATTTATATTTCAAAACGCATGGTAACTTTTGTGCCTTCCGGCCCCGATTCTAAAGACATATTATCGCTGTTACGGTTAATATTTGGCAATCCCATGCCGGCACCAAACCCCATTTCGCGAACACTTTGCGAAGCGGTAGAATACCCTTCTTTCATAGCAAGATCAATATCGGGTATACCCGGGCCTATGTCTACACATTTTATAATTATCATATCTTCATCTATATCAATAGACATCACGCCGCCTAAACTATGGATTATCATGTTTATTTCCGCTTCATAAGACGCAATCGCAATCTTACGGATAAGGGCCGAATCTATTCCCAGTTGTTTTAATTTTCTTTTGATACGTGCCGAAACTTCTCCTGCGGCGGCAAAATCATCTTTTGCAACATCATAATTTCTGGTATATATCATAATTATTTACCTCGCATTCCGCCTTTCATTCCATTTTCATACAAAACACCACAGGCAGTAAACATAGGATGGTCGGTTGTCATTAGAACCATATCCATTTCTTTTGCCATCTCTATAATTTCGTCCGACGGAACTTTTCCCCTAACAAACATAATACATTCGATGTCTAACATTTCTGCCGTCCTTATTACATGGTTGTTTGTTAAACCTGTAAGCAAAATTGCGTCATGCTTAGTAAACGCTAATACGTCACTCATCATGTCTGAACCGCAAGCGCACTTGATTTCTAAATCCCTATCACCGCAAATCGTCTTTGCGTCTAATAAAGCCATAATTTCTGATAATTTCAATCTGTAATTCCTCCGATTTATTTTTTATTGTTTATCGTATTGTTCGGTAATAACTCCCGATTCCTCAAAAATTTGTTTTGAAAATTCATCGGGATAAGGATTACAATATACCACTCTTTCAATTCCCGAATTAACTATCATTTTTGCACAAATAGAACATGGCTGATGAGTACAATATATTGTTGCTCCGTCTATTGAAATCCCTAATTTTGCCGCCTGTATAATGGCATTTTGTTCTGCATGTATTGCATAACATATTTCATGCTGTTTCCCGGAAGGTATGCCCAAATTGACGCGTATACATTCTCCCCGTTCTTTACAACTCTGCATGCCCTGTGGCGCACCGTTATATCCGGTTGTAATAATTCTTTTGTTTTTTACAATTAATGCACCTATGTTTCTGTTGGGTTTATAACAACTTGACCACTTGGCAATTTCAAATGCCATATCCATGAATCTTTTGTCCCATTTATCCATTATCATGATTGCACCCTCTATATGTATTTTTTACTACTTATTATATTTTACAATGTTTACGAAATAATATAAATTGCATATTGCATAGTAAATCGAATATTTTACGAGCATAAGCAAGTATGTTGGTCTTATTTTAAAATAAACCTAATATTTTATGATTTTTATACATATTTATAAGTTGATTTATATTAGCATAACATATATTATATATTTATGGTGTTAGCACTCAATTATAACGAGTGCTAACAATAAAAATTTTTAGGAGGCATGAAAATGACAATAAAACCATTAGGCGATAGAGTCGTAATACAGTCAGTAGAAACAGAAGAAACAACAAAAAGCGGAATTGTTCTTCCGGGATCCGCACAAGAAAAACCGCAAGTTGCAGAAGTAGTTGAAGTAGGCCCGGGCGGCATGGTAGACGGTAAAGAAATTAAAATGGAAGTTGCAAAAGGCGACAAAGTAATTTATTCCAAATATGCAGGCACAGATGTTAAGATAGACGGTAAGGAAATGGTTATCGTTCGTCAATCCGATATTCTTGCAATAGTAAAATAATTAAGGAGATAATTTAAATTATGGCAAAACAGTTAAAATTTGGCGAAGATGCTCGCCGTTCACTTGAATCAGGCGTAAATCAATTAGCCGATACAGTTAAAGTAACACTCGGACCGAAAGGCAGAAACGTAGTTTTAGACAAAAAATTCGGTTCTCCGTTAATCACAAATGACGGTGTTACAATCGCAAAAGAAATAGAACTCGACGATCCTTTTGAAAACATGGGTGCACAACTTGTAAAAGAAGTTGCAACAAAAACAAACGATGTTGCAGGCGACGGCACAACAACAGCTACTTTGCTTGCACAAGCAATCATACGTGAAGGTTTGAAAAATGTAGCCGCAGGCGCAAACCCCATGGGAATCAAAAAAGGTATTTTAAAAGCATCCGAGTGCGCAGTTTCCGGCCTTAAAGCAATGAGCAAGCCGATTGCAGACGCAAAAGCTATCGAGCAAGTTGCAAGCATTTCTGCCGGCGACGAAACAATTGGTCAACTTATTTCTGAAGCAATGAAAAAAGTTGGTAACGACGGCGTTATCACAGTAGAAGAATCCAAAACTTTGGAAACAGACTTAGCCGTTGTTGAAGGTATGCAATTCGATCGTGGTTACACTTCTGCTTACATGGTTACAGACACAGACAAAATGGAAGCGGTTTTAGACGACGCTTTAATATTAGTAACAGACAAAAAAATAACAAGCATCCAAGATTTACTTCCGATATTAGAACAAATTGTTCAAATGGGCAAAAAATTATTCATTATCGCAGAAGACGTAGAAGGCGAAGCGCTTGCTACACTTGTTGTTAACAAATTGCGTGGCACATTCACTTGCGTTGCCGTAAAAGCACCCGGCTTTGGTGACAGAAGAAAAGCTATGCTTCAAGACATCGCTATCTTAACAGGTGCAACAGTAATTTCAGAAGAAGTTGGCTTAGACATCAAAGACGCTAAGATGGACATGCTTGGTACTGCAAAACAAATTAAAGTAGACAAAGAAAACACAACTATCGTTGAGGGTGCAGGTTCTTCAGACGAGATTAAGGCTCGTATTGCTTCTATTAAAGCTCAAATCGAAGAAACAACTTCCGACTATGATCGTGAAAAATTACAAGAACGTCTTGCAAAATTGGCAGGCGGTGTTGCTGTTATCCGCGTAGGTGCCGCAACAGAAACAGAAATGAAAGAAAAGAAACTTCGCATCGAAGATGCTTTAGCTGCTACACGTGCAGCCGTTGAAGAAGGCATCGTACCCGGTGGCGGTAGTGCACTTCTTAAAACATCGGCAGACGTTTGCAAATTAATAGAAGCTTTAGAAGGCGACCAACGCACAGGTGCTCGCATCGTTCTTCGCTCACTCGAAGAACCTGTTCGTCAAATCGCTGCTAATGCAGGACTTGAAGGCAGCATAATAGTTGAAAAAATTATGGCTAATGATTCTGTAACATTCGGTTTTAATGCCGCAATTTCAGAATACACAGACATGATTGAAGCAGGAATCATCGACCCAACAAAGGTTACTCGTTCTGCTATCCAAAATGCCGCTTCTGTATCTGCATTGTTGCTTACAACAGAAAGCATCGTAA
>CAYJNC010000009.1:16421-17920 GCA_964371185.1 uncultured Christensenellaceae bacterium | reverse complement strand
ATTGTTGTAACGTCACGCAGAGGGTCTATACCACCGTCTACGTGCGTAATGTTGTCGTCTTCAAAACACCTAACAACTTCTATAATTGCGTCTACCTCACGTATGTGAGATAAAAATTTATTACCCAAACCTTCGCCCTTGCTTGCGCCTTTAACCAAACCGGCAATGTCGACAAATTCTATTGTCGCCGGCGTAAATTTTTGTGGGTTATATACTTCCGCCAAATAATCCATTCTTTTGTCCGGAACGGAAACTATGCCGAAATTCGGTTCTATCGTGCAAAACGGATAGTTTGCACTTTGCGCCCCTGCCTGTGTTAATGCGTTAAACAGTGTGCTTTTTCCGACATTGGGCAAGCCCACAACTCCTAATTTCATAAACTGTCCTCTTTTCTTAAATCTACAATTCTTATCTGTCTTATTATACTCAGTGCTTTTTCTTTTTACAAGTATGCTTGTTAAAAACATTTTGTGTTGTTATAATAAAAATGATTTTTTTAAGAGGGGTATAAATTATTATGGATTTTTTTCAGTCTATTATCTTAGGCATAGTACAAGGTTTTACAGAGTTTTTACCGGTTTCGAGCTCCGGGCATTTGGCTTTTTTCCAATCTTTATTCGGGGTGAGCGAAGTGCCGATTTTCTACGATGTTATGCTACACGTCGGAACTTTGGTAGCCGTTTTTATAGTTTTGCGCAAAGACATTTGGGGTTTGCTCCGCCATCCGATAAAAAATAAATTAGGCATGGTTATTTTGGCTACACTTCCTGCAATTGTCGTTGTTTTGATAGCCGAACAGGTTTTCCCCGAGGTGTTCGCAGACGTGTTATCGGGAAAATATTTGGCATTCGGTTTCTTTGCAACAAGCGGTATATTAGTATTGTCAGAGTTTCTTGCACGTCGCAAAGAGAAAAAACAAAGCATTTTGTTGCCTCAGGCGATGGTGATGGGGCTTATGCAAGCTGCGGCACTTGTCCCGGGGATTTCTCGATCGGGGTCTACCATTGCAGGCGGCTTGTTTTGCGGTCTTAACAGGGAAAAAGTTGCAAGGTTCGCCTTCATAATGTCTATACCTGCCATTTTGGGTGGTTTGGTGTTTGGTTTGGCCGACGTTGCAGAGCATGGCATGGGAGATGTTAGCGTGCCTGTCATTATTGCCGGTGTGATAACCTCTGCTCTCTGTGGTTTTATCGCCATACGCTTCATGCTTCGGTTGATCAGCAAACATAAACTGTATGGCTTCGCCATATACACCGCCGCTTTGGGTGTTTTCATACTTATACAAACCTTGGCGCTCGAAAATCCGGCTTTTGCGTCTGTTAACTTTATGGCATAAACGGTTTACTAAATGCGAAATCGGCTGTCGAGCCTTCTCGACTTAACAACGTTGCATTACACCTCTTAATATTATTTCGGGCATAAATATTCGCCCTTAACGGTTAATTAAATGCGAAATCGGCTGTCGAGCCTTCTCGACTTAACAACGTTGCATTACACCT
>CAYJNC010000009.1:0-16321 GCA_964371185.1 uncultured Christensenellaceae bacterium | reverse complement strand
TTGCATTACACCTCTTAATATTATTTCGGGCATAAATATTCGCCCTTAACGGTTACCTAAATGCGAAATTGGCTGTCGAGCCTTCTCGACTTTTAAATTCTATTATCTTTAGGTCCTTAAATCTCCACCGTCGAACAACATCGTAATTCCATCGGTTTTCGACTCTATCCGAGAGGAAATCCGCTCGTCGTATCTCTTTTGCAAATTTTCTATGTTTGTCGAAAATATGGTATGTTTATTGTTAACCAAACGTCTGTCTATTAATTCGTACAAATATTCTATGCTAACATTTTGGGTGATAGGCTCTGTGCCCAAATCGTCTATCATCAGCATATCTGCATTGTATAGGAAAGACAGGTCTGCGCCTTCGCCCATTCTATGCGAAAAAAACATAGAAAACATCTCGTTTGCACGTATGAGCATGACGTCTATGCCTCTTTCGTACGCATCTTTAGCCATACAATACAGCAAAAACGATTTTCCCAAACCGGCTTTACCCGTAAGCAACAGATTTTTTCTTTGCGTGTTTGGGTAGGCGGCAATATGCTTTTTCGCAATTCTTAAATTGTTCTCCATAAAGCCATATTGCGTCTTATTGTATTTCACTATCTTGGTGTTGTCAAACATGTCTAACGAAAACTTTGAATAGTCTATGTTTGAATTTTTTATGTCTACCGCATTGTAATATTCCTTGTATATTTTGCGTAACAAACAATTGCAGTATTTTGCACCCAGCCTGCCGGTGTCTTCGCACTCTGCACAATTATACCTGTCTTTTTCTATTTCTTCGAGTACGGTTTTTTCTTCAGCGGCTAAAAGTTTAAGTGCTCTTTCTTGCTCTTCGTAGTTTTCACCGTTTAACGCACATTGCATGTTGTGCAGTGCCAATTCACAAATTTTTTCACGTATCTTTTGCAGACCTTCATGCTCGTCACACAGTTTGTCGAATCGGAACTTTTTAGTGGAATTATATAGTTTAAATTCGTCAATAACGTCTGAAACTGCCCTAATCTTCATACACACTCTCCATATCCCGAGCAATGTCTTCTCTTCTTTTTTCTATATCGTCTGCGCTGTATTCTCGCTGTTCAAACCCTTTTTTACCTCTCATATCGCCCGAATATCTGTCTAAATTTTGGGTTATTGCCTGTTGCAACGTCACAACATTTTTCTTTTTCCATTCCGACAACACCTTTCGCCAAAAAGAAAGCGGTTCATTTGCAATAGAGCTTATTTCCGCCGCATACAAAAGCACCTCGTGGCTCATTTTGCTCTCTTCAACATACGACGTGTATGTTTTTTTGTCTGCGTCTGTAATTGGCTTTTTTATTCCGGCACTGTCAAACACTTGCTTTATCCGAGTCTCCAATGTGTTTTGGTCTTTCATATAATGCTCAATTGCTTCTTCGGTGTCAAAACCCATTTTTTCCCATTCTTGCAACACTTCGTCTACCGACTCGAACTTACGAGAACCGTCATGCTTAGATTGATTGCAAGCAAGCTCTATTATCGCCTTTTTATAACCCTTCTTCTCCCACTCCGTATAGAATTTTTCGTATTTTGGCATGATATTCAGTGTAGAATATTCGAGCACCCTAAGAATATCTTTTATGTTATTCCTTCTTTGCGAACGCACCGTGTCGTATTCGCTTATCTTACGAGAAGATGTAATCCCCTGCTCATATAAATTACGTAGGATTGCATCTAAATATTTAAACGGCTGGTCTTTTGCAAACTCTTTATTACTCATGGCAAACACAATGGCCTCGTGAGTAAACTTCCACTTTTCCGTCCATTTGTTGTAGTAGTCCATTTCTGTCTTGCCCGGGTTTTTGCCTATCAAACCCATCTGCGTCATTATCTTTTTAGCGCCACCCGACACCATTTTGTATTCTTCTATTTTTTGTTGTGCCTTTTCCTGAGAATCTATGCCTTCTTGTGCCCATGCCTGCGCCACTTTGTCTAAATACGCCACATTTACACTTGAACCTTTAGCCGCAACGCAATATTCTATCAACGTAATAACAACGTCTTGCGGCAACCCGAAAACGTCTGTAAAGTCGTATATTTTTTGCAGATCGGCGGGCGAAGGTGTCCTTTTTAAAACTGAGGTCAACACATTGTTATACCCTTCATATTCATAAACGGGAGCCTTTTTGCGAATTTTTTCTTCTTCTGCCTGATTTTTAGGTTTGTCTAAAAATTCATACATCATGCTTTTACCGGTACCACGCAAAAAAACAAGCTCTTTGGTTTCCCAGTATTTTAGCGCCGCCTCTATTTGAACAGATGTTAAATGCAAGGTTTCTTCCAACTCAATGCTGTTCATACGTTCGCCGCTGTTCGCCAAATAAAGCCCTAATAAATACACCTTCACATAATCCTGAGGTGCATCGCACATATATTTCTTTAGAAAAATATTCGGAACAGGCGTAAATGCCTGCCCCGCAACTGAAAATTTCATAATCGTTTACCGTCCTTATTTCAGTAGGCGCCTATCTGCCTCGTAAAAAAACTTTGACAGCTTGGTTAAATCTATCGTACTTTTCTTCTTGTATGATATAACCGCAATTTCTTATCTCTAACAAATTTCCCCTATCAAGCCCCAGAGCAAAAAACTCCGAATTTTTTCCTCCGCTTATCTTGTCGTCGGTTGCCGCCACAGCAAGCATAGGGCTGTTTATATGCCCGACCTTTCGTATTACATCTTCGTCGTAGTAATTAGCCAAACACATACGGGCAATTGCTTTGTAATCTCTGTCACCCATGCCATTATAATATTCCTGTGCAACTTCTTCCGTCACTAAAGTTCTGTCGAAATAGCATTCTTCTAATAAATTTCTAACACTTTGCACATTTATCATCATCCTGCTTGCGGCGTTTCCGAAAACAGACGCCCTTCCCTTGTTGCCTTTGCCTCCACCCAATAAAACGGGCGAAATAAGCACCAACCCTTTTGTCCTCTGCTGATTATGTATTGCAAAATCAAGCACATAAGCGACAGAATCACCAAAAACGCAAAAATGAGCGGATATTATTTTTTTCGCATTCATAAACGCTTCAATGGCAAGTGCAAACTCTTCTATGCTATACCCTATTTCCGGCCGTCCCGAAAACCCATGCCCGGGCAGGTCAATAGCGTACACGTGGAAACTCTTACTTAGCTCTTCGAAATTCTTTCTCCACGTATATGAAGATTGGCCGATTCCGTGGACAAGTATTAACGCATCCCCTCTGCCGGCTTCATAATAGTGAATAGGCAGGGTCACATCTAAAACTTCTTCTTTACCTCTGTTGTCTATGTATGTGTCAAACGACACCTCTACATAATCCCCGGTGTGTTCCCTATTTAAAAAATGCTTATCGCCCATTTGCTCAAACAACTTAGTATCCTCCATTTTCGTACACCATATAAATCATATTTTTAAAACGTGTTGTTTTATTGAATATTATTTTATCATACTTATTCTTGTTTTTGAAGTTGCAATGTTATTATCTTTTATTCCACCTTTAAGACCACTATATACGCCAACACATTGCGCATATCATACTACATATAGTTATACTTTTTTTACAATGTTTCTCCGCTAAACACATATTGTGCCGCACCTGTCATAAACATCCTGTCGTCTTCAGCTATTTCTATTAAAAGTTCTCCGGCATCTAACAAAATATTCACCTTGTTTTGCACAAAGCCCTTTTTGTAGGCTACAAGCGCAGTAGCACAAGAACCCGTTCCGCAGGCAAGCGTTCTTCCCACGCCTCTTTCCCATGTTTTCACACGTATAGAATTATCCCCTTGCAGTTTAGCAAAGTTAACGTTAATTTTACGCGGAAAACTCACGTGCTTTTCTATTTTTGCTCCTATATCGGCAATTTTCTCTTCGTCTAATTTGTCTGTAAACACAACCGCATGAGGAACGCCTACCAACACACTCGACAAATAAAGCTCATTATCGTCTATATCGACAGACATTTTCATGGGGTCATTTGCAATTACAGGTATGTTTTTTGCGTTATAATCGGGCAAGCCCATGTCTACCCTAATGCCAACCGGTTTGCCTTCACAAACTATTATTTCCGGGCTGATGATGCCGGCCAAAGTTTCTACCGTCATCTTTAGCTTGTCTACCGTTTTATTGTCATATACATATCTTGCAAAGCAACGGATACCGTTGCCACACATTTCCGCCTCGCTTCCGTCCGCATTAAATATTCGCATTTTTGCGTCAGCAACTTCCGACTTTTCAACGACAATCAAACCGTCTGCACCCACGTTTAATCTGCGTTCACACAACTCGACAGCTATTTTATCACAATTTTCAATCGGCCCATCTATCAAGATGAAATCGTTACCTAAACCGTGCATTTTAGTAATTTTCATTTTATTCCTTCCTTTACCGGCAAGATATACACAATATATAATTTATTTGTGTATATTTTATTACATTATAGCAAATTATTCTGCATTCTTACAGGTTTTATGATATAATATTTATAATTTGTTGAGACAATGGTTTTTTATTGTCCCATCAGATTTAGAAAGTAGCGGAGAAAAGCAATGTATTTAAGACCAACAAGAAAAAGAAGATTACGAACACGCACGTTTGTCATATTGATTTCAGCAATAGCTGCGACCGCAGTGGTATTATTGTTTGTCTTTGGTGTTATACCGACGCCATCGTTTGGAAACAACAACATAAATACCGTCGATACACTTTTACCCGATAACATTACCGCAAGCACAAACGGTTTACTTTATTCTCAAGACAACAACCTTGTTTTGATAACCGAGGACGGTGAAGAAATTTGGACTGTTGAGCAGTCTATACCCGGTGCTGTCACCGAATCTTCCGATTCTCTCATATGCAATTATCAAGGAACAAGTTTGCAAGTCATGTTATACAATTCAGAACAGCTTTATAGCACGGCGGTAGAAGATACGATAAGCGATATAGCGGTAGGCGATGAGTATGTTGCGGCATTGACAACAGCAACCGACGCTTCGGAAACGGGGTTGTATAAAATTCATCTGTTTAACGAAACGGGAACGCAAACAGGCCAATTAAGTTTCGACAACCGCCTGGTTGTAGACTTCGGCTTTTTCAGCGATACAACACTTACCGATCTGTTTTGGGCTTTATCTATCGATGTTTCGGGAGTTACGCCCGTTTCTCATATATCAATATTTAACAAAGAAACCGGCACCATGACATCAAACATAACCATTCCTTCCAAAATTGTTGAAAAGGTGTTTGTTACATCTAACCAAATATTCGCAAGCGGCACCGACTACCTAACTGCCTATACCTATTTTGGCGACACCCAATCGGAACAGATGATATACGATTGGTATCCTATGGCGCAAAGTGCCACAGACACAGCCGTTAAACTTGCCTACGTTCCACGTTTTGCAACCGATTCCATAGACGTAGCAAGGCTTTTTTACATAGACGAACAAAGCGACAGCGCTGCTGATTTCTCTGTTTTCAAGGTGAATTTATCGCCCGATGTTTTTTATGTAGCGATATCGCAAACAAATTTTTATGCGTTTTCACCAACCGAGTTCTCCTCGTATTCTCTCGACGGAACATTAGAACACACTCAAGAGTTTGACTCTGAAATAACGACTGTTAAGCAACTTTCAGACGACTATGTTGCCATGTGGGACACACAAAACAGTTATATTATTCACTTAAACTAATCGGAGGTTTCATGGATTTATTAAATATATTTTTGCTCATATTGATAGGAATATACGTGTTGCACGGTTTTCACAAAGGTTTTTTGGTTTCGTTAGGCAACACAATCGGCATGGTGGTTTCTTGGATTGTTGGCTTTATATTCAGCCCCTTGCTTGCGGAAACAATTTCTAAAGGTGCTTTTTACCGCTATGTGCTCGTTTTCACAGAAGGTTCTTCCTTCATACAAAATCCTTTAGACGGCCACTTAGACGTGTCAACACTTAGTTCTTCGCAAATATCGCAGATTGTCGGCGATGCAAATTTGCCTTTTCCTTTCTCCGACATATTACAAGAAAACATGTCTACGCTTGCATTCTCAGATTTGCCTGGCACAGACTATAACACTGTAAACGCATATTTTGATTATACGGTAACGAATGTGGTTGTAAACATTTGTGCTTTTCTCATCATATATTTACTTGCAAGGGTTATAATTTCATTAATTATTAACGCCGTAAATTTCGCCTCTCCACTGCCTTCACTAAAAAGATTCGACGGCTGTATTGGCGGCGGCGTAGCTTTCTTACGAGGACTTATGGGCATGGCTGCTATTTGTATGCTCGTCCCAATTTTCTTCATATCTTCACCACCTGACACAACTTTGTTTTCAGACATTATTTATAATTCTTCCATAGCGACTTATTTCTACGAAAACAATTTCTTGCTCGGCTTTATTTCCGGCGTCATTTAGCCATTTTTAAGCATAAAAAAACCATGTCAGGTTATCCTATACATGGTTATTTTTTACATTAGTCTGCTATGTTTAATATGTCGTATAGGTGCTCTAACTGTTCTTTGTTGTAGTAATCTATTGTTATTTTCCCTTTTTGCAAATCTCCGTTTATGCGAACTTTTGTCGATAACACCGCCGACAAAGTCTCTTGCGCCTCTTTTATCTCGGGTGCAATGTAGGTTTCTTTTGGGCTTGCCTGAGGTTCGGGCACGCTTTTTTTCTGTATCATTTTTTTCACCAGCGTCTCTGCCTGACGGACAGACATTGCTTGGTTAATTATTTGCTTTGCCGTTTCTTCAATCACTTGCGCCTCGCCTAATGGCAACAAGCAACGTGCATGGCCGGCGGATATTTCTGCCTTTTGCACCATTTCCTTGACACTTTCGGGTAACGACAACAACCGCATTAAATTAGCAATTGCCGCCCTTGATTTCCCTACCCTTTCGGCAACTTCCTCTTGCTTTAAGTTGTATTCACTGACCAATCTGGATAAGGCCGCCGCCTGCTCCATTGGGTTTAAATCTTCCCTTTGAATATTTTCTATCAGCGCAAGTTCAAACGCTTCTTTGTTTTCGTACACCTTCACGATTATAGGTACTTTTTTTAAACCGGCTATCTTGGCCGCCCTGAAACGTCTTTCTCCCGCAACTATTATATATCTACCGTCTTTTTCTTGCACTATTATAGGTTGCATTATCCCATGCACCTTAATAGACTGCGCAAGTTCTTGCAACTTTTCTTCGTTGAAAGTTTTCCTCGGCTGGTTCTTATCGTTATCTATCGAAAATATGTCTACTTCTAAAACACCTGTTTCAGTTTGTGGCTGAGCATCTGCCATCAACGCACCTAAACCTTTGCCTAAACCTCTTTTCATTTAGTCAACCTCCCCTCGTTCTGCCCAATAAACTCTGCGGAAAGCTCTCTGTATGCGTCACTACCTAAACACTTGCTGTCGTACCGTATTACAGGTAAACCATAGCTCGGCGCCTCTCCTAAGCGCACATTACGGGGTATCACCGTCTGATACACCTTGCTTTTGAAGAATTTCCTAACTTCTTCCACCACCTGAACAGACAGATTGGTTCTGCCATCAAACATGGTCATAACAACCCCTTCCACCTCGAGGCCGGGGTTTAAGTTTTGACGCACCAATTTAACCGTATTCATCAGTTGCGTTAAACCTTCTAAGGCGTAGAATTCACATTGTATGGGCACAAGAATACGATCGGACGCACATAGCGCATTCAATGTTATTAGCCCCAGCGACGGAGGACAATCCATAAATATATAGTCGTACTCGTCTTTAACTTCACTTAGCGCACGTTTTAACATAGTTTCGCGGGCCATAGCCGAAACCAACTCCACTTCAGCCCCGACCAAATCAATGTTGGCCGGAATTATGTCTAATGTTTCCATCATTGTCCTTCTTATGGCCTCTTTTGCTCCAACATGCCCCATTAAAACATTATACGAAGATTTTTTCACTTCCGTACGCTCAATTCCCAACCCACTCGAAGAGTTTCCCTGCGGATCTATGTCTATTAACAGCACTTTTTTTCCTGTATCTGCAACACATGCACTCATATTTATTGATGTTGTTGTCTTTCCAACACCACCTTTTTGATTAGCAATCGATATAATTATTCCCACTTTTTCTCTCCCGAATCAACAAGGGAAGGTGTCTCCTTCCCTCTTTATGTTTTGTTGTATGAATTTATTATACAGCATATACGGAAAACTTACAAAGGTCTTTTTGCTATTTGTGAGTAATTTCTCGGATATTGTATCTCGTTTTTTTCATGCTTTCTAAATAGCAAAATATTGTGCTCATACCCTTCGGCCGGCAATTTTATAGTTTTCTCCAAACTCAAGGCAAGTAATTTCATGGCATTTTCAGATGCTTTAATCTCGTCTTGGCAATTTCCTTTGTATGCAATAAACAATCCACCCTTTTTAACAAGCGGAACACACAGCTCTAACAACACCGGCAAACTCGCAACCGCTCGAGAAACACACACGTCAAAGCTCCCTCTTCTGCCCGTATGAGCAACCGTTTCCGCTCTATCGTTTATTATGTCTACTCTTATTTTCGCAAGGTTACTTGCAGTCTTAATAAAATCGCACTTTTTCTTTGAAGATTCTATGGCGGTCGCTAAAATATCTTCTCTCATTATTTTGAGCGGCGCAATCGGAAAGCCTCCGCCGCTTCCGACGTCTGCAACTTTTGCATTCTCCGGTAGATAAATGGCAGGGAAAGCACTGTCGAAAAAATGGGTGAAAGCCGCTTCTTTTGGTTGTGTAACCGCCGTTATGTTATACTGTTTGTTTGTTTCTACAAGGCACTCGTAGTAAACACTCATCTTTTCTATCTGCTCGTCTGTTATTTCTATATCACCGTTCTCAAACAGCCTTTTTAATTCGGTTGTGAATTCGCTCATTCGTTATCCTCCAATGTTTCACGTGAAACACTCCAATATATTATGTGGTGCAAACTCATGTATATGGACATTAATTTTTTGTTTCTTATGTCGTTGAACACCTCATCTACCGTCCTCTGTAGTTTCATTTGTTTCACGTGAAACATTTCCATACATAGACAGGTAAACTAACAAAACACTAATGTCTGCAGGCGAAACTCCGGATATTCTCGAGGCTTGCCCAACACTTTTCGGTTTAATATCCGTAAGCTTTGCCCTTGCCTCCAAACGCAAACCTGAAATATCTTTATAATCTATCTCGGTCGGAATCATCTTTTTCTCAAGCACTGTCATAGCCTGCACCTGTGCATTCTGCTTTTCAATGTAGCCTGCGTATTTTACCGTAGTTTCAACTTGCTTAATTACTTCAGAATCTAAGTCACAAGTTTCCGATAGCGTCTTAACGTCTGAATAACTAAGGTCTGAGCGTCTTAGCAATTCAATAAGTTTAACTCCCCTTCCGAGTTTAGGTAAATTTTTGTTTGTTAGCAATTCGTCTACACTTTTGCCCGAAACAGAAGTAGTGCTAAGACGGTTCATTTCTTTTTCAATCGCCTCTTTTTTATACATATACCTGTCGTAACGTTCGTCGCTTACCAAACCAACATCTCTACCTATCTGCGTAAGGCGGCCGTCTGCATTGTCCTGCCGCAACAACAGCCGATATTCGGCGCGAGACGTCATCATCCTATATGGCTCGTTTGTGCCTTTGGTGACAAGATCGTCTATCAAAACGCCTGTGTATGCTTGGCTTCTTAATAGCACAACCGGCTCTTCCTCGTCTAACCACAAGCAAGCGTTAACACCGGCAAGCAAACCTTGTGCCGCCGCTTCTTCGTAGCCCGAAGTGCCGTTAACCTGCCCCGCCATAAAGAGACCGGGTAATATTTTGGTTTGCAGAGAAGGCATTAGACGTGTAGGATCTATACAGTCGTATTCTATTGCGTAAGCCGGACGCATAAACCTAACATTCTCCATGCCTTTAATGGTACGGTAGAGCGCAATCTGAACGTCATAAGGAAGGCTAGAGCTCATGCCCTGTACATAATACTCAACCGTGTCGGCACCTTCCGGCTCCAAAAACAATTGGTGTCTTTCCTTGTCCGGGAACTTAACCACTTTGTCTTCTATAGAAGGGCAATACCTTGGGCCAATACCCTCTATTTTGCCGCTATACAAAGGACTCGTATGTAGGTTTTCTCTTATGACTTCGTGAGTTTTGTTGTTTGTATAAGTCAAAAAGCAGGGCATCTGCTCTCTTTTTATATTACCGCTCATGAAAGAAAAGGGGTGTATCTCTTTGTCACCGTGTTGTGGCTCCATCAACGTAAAGTCTAAACTACGAGAGTCTACCCTTGCAGGTGTGCCCGTCTTAAAGCGCCGCAAAGAAAAGCCAACGCTCGTTAAACTCCGACTAAGCTCACCGGCAGGGAACAGACCGCTCGGCCCCGATTCCTTATCGTAATCCCCTATTAAAACTCTGCCCTTTAAATAAACACCCGTGCAAAGTATTACGGCACGCCCCCTGTATTCCATTCCGAGTGCAGTTTTTATGCCACAAACTCGGTTGTCATTAGTTATTAACTCTGTCACCTCGTCTTGGACAATATGCAAGTTGTCTGTATGCTCAAGCACATTTTTCATGTATGCTTGGTATGCCTTTTTGTCTGTCTGCGCACGTAAAGAATGCACCGCAGGCCCTTTTTTTGTGTTCAACATCTTTATTTGCAAAAAAGTTGCATCTGCTGCCAAACCCATCTGTCCGCCTAAAGCGTCTATCTCACGCACAATATGCCCTTTTGCAGTTCCGCCAATAGCAGGATTACAAGCCATAAGCGCTATGCTATCCATCTGAATTGTG
The DNA here is from genome assembly GCA_964371185.1 of uncultured Christensenellaceae bacterium. Taxonomy (GTDB): domain Bacteria; phylum Bacillota; class Clostridia; order Christensenellales; family Christensenellaceae; genus CAYJNC01. The sequence goes on along the minus strand of CAYJNC010000009.1, from coordinate 5,506 downwards.
AGCAGTAGCGTTTTCTTGCCCTTTCTTGAACAAGCAAGTGCGGCCTCTACTCCTGCATGGCCGGCACCTACTACTAATATGTCGTATGTTCCACCTAAAGTATTTCTCATAATTATTTCCCTAAACAAAATTTGCTAAATATTCTATCTATAATTTCTTCCCCTGCCGTACTGCCCGTCAATTGTCCTAAAGCATTCCAAGCGGAGTTTAAATCTATGGTGACGCAATCCATGTCCACATTTTGTTGCAATGCGAAAACTGCCTCGTCTATAAACTTGCTTGTGGTGTCTAACAATTCCTTGTGTCGTAATTGTGTAATTGCCATAGTCTGTTCGGATGTTTCGTCGCCGACCGCAAAAGAATAAATTAAATCCTTTAAATCTTTCATACCCTCTCCGGTTTTAGCCGAAACAGAAATTAACATTTTGGCACCAAATTCCGAAATTATCTGCTTTTCTGAGAGCCTCTGAGATTCATCTTTTTTATTCAAAACGAATAAAACCTCAACATCAATATCTTTTAATTGATTATAAACTAAATAGTCTTCTTCGGATAAATCTCGAGTAGAATCTAAGACAAAAATAACCAGTTTAGCTTCATTTATTGCTGATTTCGAGCGTTCTATGCCTTCAAATTCGATTTCGTCATCAGAACTCCGAATACCTGCCGTATCCAACAAATTAATATGGATTCCATTTATGTTAAAACTCTGTTCAATTGTGTCTCTGGTTGTGCCCGGTCGGTCGGTTACTATTGCCCTTTTAATGCCGAGCAACGAATTTAACAAAGATGATTTTCCGACATTTGGTTTGCCGGCTATAACTGTTTGCAAACCATCTTTAATAATTTGTCCTCTAAAAAAACTTTGTGACAATTTTTTTATTTTGTCGTTCTCGCTTACAAGAATCGGGATAGCCTTATCAGCTATCTCGAGTTCTAAATCTTCCTCGGGGTATTCTACCGCCGCTTCAATTTCCGCAATTGCATCTGTCAAAACAGACTGTATGGTGCAAAGCTCGTTTTTTAAATCTCCCTGCATGTGTCGCAGTGAAAGTTTAGCGCTCGCCTCGCTGACAGAAAAAATATAATTGCTGACTGCTTCCGCCTGAGTCAAATCTAACTTGCCATTTAAAAACGCTCTTTTTGTGAACTCGCCCGGCATTGCCATCCTGGCTCCATTTTTTAAAACCACATCAAGCACCCGTGCCGTTCCTACCGTGCCACCATGAAACTGAATCTCGGCAGTTGTTTCACCCGTGTACGATTTCGGTGCAAAAAAAACAACGCAATAACCAACGTCTACCAACTCAGCACCGTCAACTATTCGTCCATAATTCATTTTTGCGTGTTCGTATTCTCCCGTGTACGAGAATACTTTTCTGAGTACATCGGTAGAACCTTGTCCGCTAATTCTTATAATCCCAACCCCACCGGTTCCGGGTGGCGTTGCTACCGCCGTTATTGTATCGGTTAACATAAATAATTTCCTCTATCTAAAAAAACCCGACTTCCGCCGGGTTATTTCTTAACTCTTTTGCTCTGAATTCTGATTTCTCTTTTTCTTTATAACCACTTTTCTATGTGGCTCTTCGCCTTCCGAATAAGTTTCAACCTTTGGATTCGGCTGTAACGTGGCGTGCATTATGCGTCTTTCGTATGGGTTCATAGGTTCTAATGTAACCGGTTTACCCGACTTTATAACATTGCTAGCCAACCTTCTTGCCAACTTTTCAAGAGTCAACTCTCTCTTTTTCCTGTAATTTTCCGCATCCAACATAACTTTCTGATATGTCTCACGTTCCCTGTTTATCACTAAACTTGTTAAGTATTGCAACGCGTCTAAGGTTTCGCCCCTCCAACCTATCAATACGGCAGTGTCCTTGCCTTCGATTTTAATTTTAACTAATTTCGAATCTTCTTCCTCGGTTAAACATGCGGCGTCTATGTTCATTCTTTCAAAAACACCCTCTAAGAAACTTGCTGCTTCATTATTATTGGTAGGGATTTCTTTTTCCGTTAATCTAACAACAGCACTCTTACCAAGACCAAACAAACCCTTGCTGCCTTCATGCAATATTTCTATATGCACTTCATCTATGCCTAAACCAAGTTTGTTTAAACCGTTAAAAATTGCTTCATCAACAGACTTACCTTTTGATTCTATGAATTCCAAATCTTAGTACCTCCTTAAATAAAACGGCTTACTTTTAAGCTCCTTTTACCGTTAGCTGACGTTTTTCTGCTCTCTTCTTTTTGACATATGTTATTACCCTCGATTGCGCAAACGCATACATACTTGATGTGAACCAATACAATGCAAAAGCAGTGTTGGAAGTTGCACAAATGTATATTGAGAAAATAGGGAAGAACCAAAGCATTACCTTAGAAGAACAACCCTGTGCTTGTTCTTGTTCGGGGTTTCCTGCGCTCATGTTCATCGCAGATTGAGGTGCAAACTTCTGTTGCAAGAACAATGCCGCACCCGACATTGCCGGCAAAATAAACCAACCATTGTTAACGGCAGGAATCATACCACCATCCGCATTCTGAACATATTCAACACCGTTAGCCTCAATAATGCCCCTTGCTAAGGTTTCGTACTCGGCGGCGTTAACAGTCACTATATTACCGGTATATGATAATATATCTTGTGATTGTAATAACGACATTGTTTCGGCAGAAATATAGTTGATATTACGTTGCACGAACTGTAAGAACTCATCGGCCGACGGCAATATGGGTGAAATACCCGAATCCGGCTGCCAGAAGTTATGAACCCATAAAAATTGCGGAAGTTCTACCGTTTCCGGTCCAAACTGTGCCGCGTTTAGAATTAAAGCAACTGTTTGTTCACTCGCCATAATGCTCATCGCACCGAAAAATGCGAACAATATCGGGAGCTGAAACAACATTGGTAAACACCCAAGCATAGGTCTTACGTTCATGCTTCTGTATAGTTCTTGTGTTTTACGTTGTAGTTGCTGAGGATTGTTAGCGTAACGCTTTTTAAGAGAATTTAATTGCGGGCCCAAAGCTGCCATTTTTTCTTGGTTCGATCTTTGTTTTAAATCGAGAGGCAACAGTGCAAGCCTTATTAATATAGTTAAAAGTATGATAGCCACCGCAAAAACACCTGCAAGTGACTCTAACCCATTCAAACACCATACAAAAAATTCTGACAAAAAATTATTGTATAAAAAATCCAAAATTATATACCCTCCGTTTGTTGTTTACGGTACGGGATCATATCCGCCGGGAAAAAGCGGATTACATCTCAAAACTCTTTTGATAGCCAAAAAACTTCCCTTAAAAGCCCCATATTTCTTAACTGCCTCTACCGCATAAGCAGAACAAGTTGGGGTATACCTGCAACAAGCAGGAAACCAAGGGGATATAGCCTTCTGGTAAAATTTTATTAATGCGAGAACAACTTTTTTCATTCGCTCGCTACCTATTTCTTTCGATTAATGGGACTACCGATGATTTTTGCACGTTTTAGTGCTTTCGTCACTTGTGTAACAATTTCGCTAAATTCCAAATCAACAATACAAGGCCGTGCAACAAATATTATGCTGTAATTTCCGTTTGTTTCACCAAGCATTAATCTTATTGCTTCTTTTAGCCTGCGTCTTACTCTGTTTCTGACAACGCTGTTACCCACTTGTTTGCTGACAGAAAAACCTACACGTATTCCCCCGTATCTGCCATTTACATAAACCAAAGTGAACGCATGTACAGGAATGGTTTTACCCCTCCTATACACAAATCCAAATTCTTTATTTCTTTTTAGCGTTACTAAATGCTCGCCCACATTATACTCTCATCTACAAAAAAGAAATTCTTTTATGCAGATAAAACTTTCCTGCCTTTTGCTCTTCTTTTGCGCAATACATTTCTGCCTGCTTTAGTCTTCATTCTTTGCATAAACCCATGTACACGGCTGCGAACTCTTTTCTTGGGTTGGTACGTCATTTTCATAGTCTTCTTACTCTCCGCTTCTATACTTATTTTTAAAAATTTTATTTATCAATAAAACACTTTTACAGATAAAAATACGTCTACAATTATATATTTTTATTTTGTATGTGTCAATAAGAGTTTTTTTAAATTAATACTCTTTTTACTTACTAAACATAATAAAACACGTATAATATGTATGCCGCTAACTTTTCTATTGCTCATTTAGCTGTTTTTGTGGTATTATTATAGTACAAAATGTTGGAAAAAACCGTTTGTTTATGCACAAAATGTGGATATCTATGTGGATAAAAAGTGAGTATCTTTTTTAACATATATTAAAATTAATCGGACAGGAGAAATATAATTTAAGATGACTATCTTTAATATATTATGGGAAAAGACATTATCATACTTAGAAGAAGAATTACAAATATTACAATTTAAAGTGTGGATAAAAGAGCTTAAACCATTCAGACGTGATGGGGATATTTTTTATTTTGAAGTTTCATGCCCAATGCACAAAGATATAATGTCGGAAAATTATACCGAACAAATTAAAGAATCAATGCAATTAGCATATGAAGAAATATATGGATTAAAAAATCCTTCCATAGATTTAAAATTTATCACACCTCAAGAAGCTGCATCTATGTTTAAATCTGAAGAGGCCGAGCCTAAACGTTTGCACTCTACCCTAAACCAAAATCACACCTTCAACACTTTTGTTGTGGGAGAGTCTAATAAATTTGCAAATGCCGCAGCCTTAGCGGTATCGGCATCGCCCGGCCATGTATACAACCCTTTGTTTTTATATGGCGGAGTTGGTCTTGGTAAAACTCATTTAATGCACGCAATAGGAAACAAAATATTAGAAGAAAAACCAAATACAAACATATTCTATGTTACAAGCGAAACTTTCACAAACGAGCTTATCCATATGATTTCGCGTACTAACAACAATTCAAACATAGACATGAGGGAACAATTCAGGAACAAATACCGAACCGTAGACGTCCTCATGATAGACGATATACAATTCATTGCCGGTAAAGATAAAACTCAGGACGAGTTTTTCCACACATTCAATGCCCTTCATGAGTTAAACAAACAAATTATAATTTCTTCCGACAGGCCTCCCAAAGAAATGGAGCAATTAGAAGAAAGAATGCGTTCTAGGTTTGAATGGGGGCTGATAGCAGACATTAAAATGCCCGACTATGAAACACGTGTTGCCATCTTAATAAAGAAGGCTGAATTTATGTGCACCAGAGGTATGATTCCAATTAAAGAAGATGTTTTCCATTATATTGCAAAACAGCCTAATGCCAACATCAGAACATTAGAAGGTGCACTTCAAAGGGTTATGATGTATTCTGAGTTGCATAAAGATATGATGAATTTAAAAGAAATAAACCTACCCTTTGCGCAAAAAGCCTTAGAAGATTATTTTTCTTCACCGCTTTATAAAGCCATTACTCCTAAACACGTTGTAGACATCGTATGCGAATACTATAACGTTAGAGAGGAAGACTTAAGAAGTAAGAAA
>CAYJNC010000008.1:15842-17968 GCA_964371185.1 uncultured Christensenellaceae bacterium | reverse complement strand
TTATGGTAAACTGTTATTATTAAAACAGTGAGGTAAAAGTTTTGAGGGCAGACGGTAGGAAGTTAAACGAAATCAGAGAAGTTTCTATAAAAGCAGGCATAATGAAAAATGCACACGGGAGTGTGCTTATATCGATGGGACAAACAGAAGTTTTATGCAGTGCCATGATAGAAGAAGGCGTGCCGCCATTTTTGACAGGCAAGGGAAAAGGTTGGTTGACGGCAGAATATGCCATGTTACCGGCTTCTACGCTTACACGCAAAAACAGGAGCACAATAAAACCCGATAGTAGAGGAACAGAAATTCAACGGCTCATTGGTCGTTCGTTGAGGAGTGTTTGTGATTTTAACGCTCTCGGAGAAAACACAATACACATAGACTGCGACGTCTTAAGTGCCGACGGCGGTACCCGCACGGCGGCTATTACGGGCGCTTTTGTTGCACTCGCTTTATGCGTAGATTATGCACTTAAAAAAGGAATTATAGCAAAATCACCGATAATAAAACATTTAGCCGCAATTTCTGCGGGCATAGTTAACGAAAAGGCAATGGTAGATCTTTGTTACACGGAAGACAGCAGGGCACAAGCCGACATGAATTTCGTTGCCGCGCAAGACGGAGGCATTGCAGAACTTCAGATTTGCGGTGAACAGAGGACATTAAGCAAGCAAGAATTAGATGAGTTGATCGCCTTGTGTGAATCGAGCGTGGAACAATTGATAAATAAACAAAAAGAAATATTACAAGAACAGGGGATAATTATATGAGAAAATTAGTTGTAGCAACTAACAATCAAGGTAAGGTAATGGAAATTAAGGCAATATTGAAAGACAGTTACGACGAAATATATTCGCTCAAAGATTTGGGCATAGAAGTCGATGTTGAAGAAGACCAAGACAGTTTTTATGGAAATGCGGCAAAAAAGGCCATAGAAATAAGCAAATTGGTTGAAGGAGATGTCTTAGCCGACGATTCCGGTCTATGTGTAGACGCATTAGACGGCGCACCCGGCATTTATTCCGCAAGATTTTCGGGTGAAGATTCTACCGACATCAGCAACAACGAAAAACTTATGCAATCCATGAAGGGGAAGGAAGACAGGAATGCGCAATTTGTGTGTGCGCTTGTTCTCGCAAACGGCGGCAAAGAAATTTTGAATGTTGAGGGCATAACAAGGGGCGTATTATTAGATTTTCCTAAAGGGAGCAACGGCTTTGGCTACGATCCCTTATTTTTCAACGAAGAATATCAGAAAACATTTGGCGAACTTCCGGCCGACATTAAAAACATAATAAGCCATAGGGCAAGGGCTTTAGCCAAGTTAAAAAAGGAAGTTGCTAACCGTGGATAAGAGTATTAAAGCCTTAGTTGTAAGCGATACCCATGGTAATGCTACTCAAATTAGTGCGATAGCTAAAAAATTTCCCGATGCGGACTATGTTTTTCACTTGGGTGATTATTCTATGGATTCTAACAAATTAAAAGAACAGATGCCCAATGCAAAATTCTTTTGTGTGAAAGGAAATTGCGATTTTGTTTCAGACCTTCCGGAGTTTAGTGAGGTTGTTATCAGAAACAACAAAATCATTTTAACCCATGGGCATTTGCTTAAAGTTAAGTATTCTTACGAACGTGCTTTTTATTATGCGAAAGAAAAAGATGCGGCGGCAATATTGTTTGGGCATACGCACATTCCGTATAGCGAGTTTGAAGACGGTGTATGGCTGATTAACCCGGGAACGGCAGGCGACAACCAAAGAGGCAAGATGAGTGTTGCAATGTTGTTGATTGGCGAATATGGAATTGTACCAAAAATTATTGAAATATAATATTAAAATGTGTTTACCTTTGATGGTTTTTGTTATGTGAACAAAAAACGTCCTATACAAAAGTATAAGACGATAGTGAGTGCAACGTCATGTTGCTGGTGGGGTTGATTGGGCTCGAACCAACGACCTCTACGATGTCAACGTAGCGCTCTAACCAGCTGGGCTACAACCCCGTGCATATTTATTATAGCATAAAAGTGTAAGTTTGAAAACAAATAAAAGTATTCAATTTTATACAAAAAATTTATTAAGAGGTTTGTATATGGATTATAATTTAAGCGCACTTGCTTTTTTATG
>CAYJNC010000008.1:0-15832 GCA_964371185.1 uncultured Christensenellaceae bacterium | reverse complement strand
AATTGCAAGCGACTGAAAAACCAATTTATTTGTATGGAATGGGCGACGGAGCAGACAAAATTTTAAGTGTCTGTGACAGACTCAGCATAAAAATAAAAGGTGTGTTCGCAAGTGATGATTTTGTCAGAGGGCAGTCTTTTAGGGGGTATAAAGTTTTAAAGTACAGCGAGGCGAAGCAAAAAGACGGGGATATTATTGTGCTCGTTTCTTTTGGTACACAACTGCAAAGCGTCATAGATAACATATCTTTTATTGCAAAAGAACAAGAGCTATATGCACCGGATGTCGACGTGATCGGTGGAAAACCATTCGACAGAGAGTTTTATACAAATAATTTCGACAAACTAAAAGAAGCCTATGAAATGCTTTTCGACGAATACTCGAGAAAAACGTTTATAGACATAGTTAATTATAAAATATCGGGAGATATTAATTATTTGCTCGACTGTGAAGCCGAACAGGAAGAAGTTTATAGCAACATCTTAACCTTGTCCGATAGTGAAATATATTTAGACGGTGGTGCCTACAACGGAGACACACTAAAAGAATATATTACACTAACAGGTTCTAACGGAAAAATTTATGCGGTAGAACCGGACAAGAAAAATTTTAAAAAATTATCGGCATACGCAGAAAAACTTCCAAATGTTAAATGTATAAATGCGGCGCTGACAAATAAGACAGGGGAAATAGGGTTTAATAATTTCGCCGGCAGACAGTCAGTTGTTTGCAAGGCTAACGAAAACAAAATTAGTACCGTAAGCATAGACGAAAATTTTTCCGACTCCACATACATTAAATTAGATGTTGAGGGCTGTGAAGCTATGGCGATTGAAGGTGCCAAAAACACCATAATTTCAAACAAACCTAAAATGCTTGTTTCTGCCTATCACAAAAACGAAGACTTGTTTTTAGTCCCACTTGCAATGAAAAAAATTCGCAGTGACTATAAAGTTTATTTCAGACATTTTAAATATATTCCCGCATGGGACACAAATTATTATTTCATATAAAAAAGCCTATGTTTACTATAGGCTTTTTAAAATATTATGTTGAAAAATCAGCCGTTATTTGACGGAAAATTAATTAAATCTACCTCTTTAAATTTGTGCAATAATTTTTCTAACTCAGCTTTTGGCAATGGTTTACTAAAATAATAACCTTGTATATAATCTGCACCGTTTTGTATGACCAATGAAAGTTGCGTCTTTGTTTCAACACCTTCCGCAATCAACTTTTTGTTGGCAACGTGGGCAAGCTCGCCGATAATACGAAAAAGATTTAATAGGTAGGAGTCATTTTCTATGTTTTGTAGGAAAACCCTCTCGGTCTTTAGTGTGTTGACGGGTAAATTTCGCAGACTGTGGAAAGAAGAATACCCCACACCGAAATCGTCTAACGCAACGGATATAGACTCCTTCCTTAAATTGCTTATTGCATTTTGAACATATGGGCTAAGTGTAAGCTCCTGACTTTCCGTTATTTCAATACAAAGACTGCTACCGGGGAAATCATACTTCCTTAAAACTTCCAAAACATTCTTTTCAAGGTTGGCATTTGCAATTTGAATGGGTGAGAAATTAACCTCTAAAACAAAATCTTCTATTTCATCTAACCCCCATGCCTTACATTGTGCTACAGACGTTTCAAGTATCCATTGCCCGATAGGTTCAATGAGGCCTAAACGTTCCGCCTCGCGTATAAAGATATCCGGGCGAATAATTCCAAATTCTTCACTTGTAAAACGGCATAATGCCTCTAAGCCAACCCATTTGCCGGTTTTCGCACATACAATCGGTTGATAATGAACGTCGAAACCTTGTAAATTATTGCTGACGGCTTTTTTGAGGCTTAGTTCTAAAGCTAAATTTTCTTTAAATTGTAAATTTACTTTTTCGTCGTAAAAGACAATTTCGTTTTGATTTCGTGACATATCCATAGACCTATCAATAATGTTAGTGAGGCTTTCATTTTCTTCGAGCGAAGGAATATTGCAATATACAATGCTAATGTATATGTCGCACGGAACATATACGGTTTCTTCTTCTATTTTAATAAGCCAAGAGTCTTTGAACCGATTTAATATAAGATCGGCTAATTGTCTTGCTTCATAAGCGCTTGCATTCTTGAGTAGCAAAGAAAATTCATCGCTGCCGACACGATATATGTCAGATATATTAACACCGGTATATTCATGCAACCAGTCTACTATCAGGTTTAATAAGATGTCGCCGATTTTTCGACCGTAGGCGTCGTTTATCCGACGGAACTCTTTTAAATCGAAGGTAATAATGTAATTTTCATTTCCTTCTATGCTATTTAAATCTTTTTCAAGCTTTAGCAAATTAGGTAATTTTAAGTTTGAATCATAATATGCAAGATATTCTAATTTTCCCTGCATATAACGTTCTTTTGATATGTCCGAAAAGGTGACCATAACGGCTAAGCGATTATCTACCCAATGTATGAGCTGCACGGTTCTTTGCCACCACATATTTTTCTCATTTATAAAAATGTCATCGGACTGAAATTTTTGTTCTAAAACTTTTTCTTTGTCATAGGAAAAAATATTGCTTTTGTTATCTATCAAGCAAAAAGAACTTTCTTTGTTTAATAGCTCATCTTTTGAAATTCCGGTAAAGAAAGACATTTTTTCGTTTGCCATTAAAATTTCTCTTGTTTCAAAATCACAAACATACATCGCAACATTGGCAGAATCCGAAAAAACAGTAAGCATTTTTTCGGTATGTTGCAATTCTTGTGTTAACTTTGTCAGTATGGCGTTTTGCTTCATTGCCTCCGACCCTGCTTGCGCTAATTTAATGAGCGCTTCCGAAAGATAGGTAAGGTAGTTGAAAATATATTCAAACTTTTCACGAGTAACGACAGGCAAAGAAAGCATTATGTCTTTTAGTTCTTTTACACTTATACCTGTGTCTGCAGAAGTCACCTCATAAACATTATCTGTTGGGTCATCTATCCTAACTTGCCCTAATATCCAACAACCAAGCAATTTATCGTCAATAAAAATCGGTACGGATGCCGTAATAAGACCGGAATTAGGACAGGTAACGACGGCCGGCTTTTTTGTTTCAACGTTGACTCTTATCAACTCCGTGTTTGCACAAATACATTTTGGCAGAGTTTTTTCATGCGTCTGCATTATGCCACAAAATCCATATAGATTGCTTGGGACTGTAAGCGGCATTCCATTAGGGTCAACAACAACAGATGTTATTTGTGCAACCGCAGCGAAAGAATCTTGCAAATGCTGCAAATACTCGAAATCTACTAAATCACTTAAAATAACTGTGTTTTTATCCATAATTAACCTCTACATTAATATTAAATTTTAGTGTAACAAATTCATATCTTAACTTTTATTCTATGACTTTCATGCGACTTTGTCAAGTATACAGAGTGTCCACAAAAACATATATATCAATTAAAATGTTAGAACTAATATCTTAAAAAAGGAAATTGAAATAAAATACTTTTAAAAATTCATTTGCTGTTGACAAAGTTAAAAAAGAGTAGTAATATACCCTATAGGGGTATAAGGTATATAAGATTACGATAGGAGGTTAGATTATGCAAAAATGTATTGATAATGACATAGTTTTAAGGCTAAAACGTATTGAAGGGCAGGTAAGGGGTATTATCAGAATGGTGGAAGAAGGTCAACCTTGTGAAAAAACCATAATTCAAATAGGTGCGGCAAAAGCGGCATTAAGGAAAACCGGCCAAACAATAATAGAACGACACATACATCATTGCGTAGCAGACGGTTTAAAAAACGGCGAAGCGCAAGAAACTATTGATAAATTAATTTCTGCAATGGAACAATTTGCTAAAATCATTTAAGAAAGGCGTAATTATGAATAAAATTATAGAATTTTTAAGCTCGGTTAAAATGTTGTGGATTTCGGGAATACTTCTGGCAATGAGCTTTGTAACACAATACATTGTGCCGATAGCGGGTGGTACGTTTACATTTATTATTGATCCTGCGTGGGGTTCGCTATTTATTTCCGGTATTCCCATTACATACTATGCAGTTTTAGGGGTCATGGCTAAAAAAATTAAATCATCTCTATTAATAACAATTGCGATGATAGCCGCCGCCGCAATCGGTGATATTTTCGCAGCCGGTGAAGTTGCATTTATCATGGCAATCGGCGAATTATTAGAAGAAAAAACAGTTGCAAAGGCCAAGAAAGGCATTAAAGCGTTGTTTGATTTAGTTCCGAATACCGGTCGTTTAATAACTATTAACAAAAATGGCGATGAAACAGAAAAGAATATTCAGGCAAGTGAACTAAAAAAGGGCAATGTTATACGTGTATTGCCGGGAGAAACGTTTGCCGCCGATGGAGTAATCATAAGCGGAGTCACAACCGCAGACCAGTCTATATTAACCGGAGAATCTCTGCCGGTTGATAAGCAAGTGGGGGACATGGTTTTTGCCGGAACATACAATAGGTTTGGCTCGGTAGACATTGAAGTCTCGAAGTCTTTCGATGATTCTTCATTGCAAAAGATGATTAAGTTGGTTGAAGATGCTGAAAACAACAAGGCACCCATGCAACGAATTGCAGACAAATGGGCAGGGTGGCTTGTGCCTATGGCCTGCATAATCGCTATACTTACTTATATAATCATCGCATTGCCGTTAAACGCACCCGATGTTGCACTCATACGTGCGGTAACCGTATTGGTTGTGTTCTGCCCGTGTGCATTAGCGCTTGCGACGCCTACTTCAATTATGGCTGCAATTGGCCAAGCTACAAAATTCGGCGTTTTAATAAAATCGGGTGAAGCACTTGAAAAAATGGGCGAGATTAACGTAGTAGCTTTTGACAAGACCGGCACCATTACAAAAGGTATGCTTGAAGTTTCGGATGTTATTGAAATTACCGGGAAGAAAGATAATTTCCTACCGCTAACCGTTTCTGTTGAAAGTAGGTCTGAACACCCAATAGGCAAAGCTATCATTAGATACGGCCAAAAAAATAAAATAACTAAAGAAGACGTTTCAGACTTTTTATTGACAGTAGGGAAGGGAGTAAGTGCGAACGTACTCGGCGAAAAAATATTATGCGGAAACGAGAAGATGATTCTCGAAGATGCAAACATAGAGATAGACAACAAAGTTCAGACAACAATATCCGATTTGCGATCTCAAGGTAAGGCAGTTGTTTTGATTGCTAAAGGGAAAGAAATTTTAGGAATTATTGGGTTGGCAGACACAATTAAAGAAAATTCCAAAACTGCCATAGACGGGTTGACTGCCGCAGGCGTAAATAAAACCGTTCTATTAACCGGCGACAACGAAAAAGCGGCGCATTACATAAGTGAAAAAGTTGGAATAAATGAGGTTTATGCATCTTTACTTCCGGAAGGCAAAGTTGAGATGGTTAAAAAACTTCAAAGCGAAAACACCAATATTTGTATGGTAGGGGACGGCGTTAATGATGCTCCCGCGCTTAAAACCGCTACGGTTGGCATTGCGATGGGAACAATGGGCAGCGACATTGCCATAGACGCCGCAGACATCGCCCTAATGGGTGACGACATTTCAAAAATTGGATATCTGAAAAAATTATCAAACGGAACCGTTAAGTTTATTAAAGTAAACATAGCAATATCCATGATAATAAACATCGTAGCTGTCTTCTTATCGGTTGCAGGCGTGTTAAACCCGGTTACAGGTGCGCTCATTCATAATGCCGGTTCTGTGCTTGTAGTATTAAATGCGGCAAGGTTATATAATAAGAAATTTTAAAAATTAAAAATAGCAACAAAAAAACAGCCGAGCAATAGTTCGGCTGTTTTCATATAATAAAGTATTAAAGTACGTCTGCGAATAAATCAGACATGTTGTAAAAACCCGCGGGCTTGTTCGACATAAATTCTGCCGCATGAATGGCACCTGTCGCAAACACTTGCTTTGAATAGGCCTTATGATTTATCTCTATAACTTCATCGGGACCTAAGAATAAGACGTCATGTTCACCCACTACAGTGCCGCCACGCACGGCATGAATGGCGAGCTCGTTTTTATTTCTGCGATTATCTTTGTCATGTCTGCCAAAAATAAACTCTTTTTTGTTGTCATAAACAGAGTTGATTCCCTCGGCAATTGCAAGTGCCGTCCCACTGGGGGAATCTACCTTTAAATTATGATGCTTTTCTATGATTTCAATATCAAAATTAAGCACTTCCGCTGCCTTTTTCGCTAATTCTATCTGCAAATTAACACCTAAAGACATGTTTGCCGAGAAAAAAACGGGTGTATCTTTAGAGTATTCTTTTATCATGCTTCTTTGTTCTTCGGTATAACCTGTTGTTGCCAGCACAACAGGGCATTTTTTTGCTTGAGCAAAATTCAATATATCTTCAAGTGTCAAAGGCCTTGAAAAGTCTATTATTACGTCTACATTTTCGCTCACAAGGTTTATGTTTGAATAAACAGGGAACTTTACGGGTGTAGCCGGTGCAACAAGGTCTACCCCCGCAACAATTTGCATATTTTCCGACTGCTCAACGCAAGTAGCCACCGTTTGTCCTAATCGGCCGTTTGCTCCTACTATAAGAATATTTAACATAGTTTATCCTTTCTAAGTCAGTCTATCAAGCCGAAATTTTTCATTTCGGTTTTCAGTATTTTTAGGTTTTTTTCTTCCATTTCACATAGCGGTAAGCGAAGCTCTCCCATGTCGTAGCCCATCAGACGCAAGGCAGTCTTGACCGGTATAGGGTTAACCTCGCTAAATAGTGCATGAACGAGCGGATTTACCTTTAGTTGCATGTCTCTCGCTAAGACTGTATTGCCTTCTAAGTATGCACACACCATGTCATGAGTGTACTTAGGAATAATGTTTGCCATCACAGAAATTACACCGATACCGCCGAGTGAAAGCACGGGTATTACATGATCATCGTTTCCGCTGTATATGTTGGCGCGTTCGCCTGAAACTGCGGCCATGTCGGCAATTTGAGAAATGTTACCGCTTGCTTCTTTTATGGCTACAATGTTTTTATGGTTTATTAAATCGTTAAAAACATCACTTGAAATATTAACGCCGGTTCGAGAAGGTACGTTATATATGATTACAGGAATATCAACCGAATCCGCAACTGCATTAAAATGCGCTTTTAAACCATTGGTTGTGCATTTGTTGTAGTACGGTGTAACGGCCAATAAAGCATTTACACCTGCGTTTTGTGCATGTTTAGCAGAAGATATAACGTCGGCGGTGTTGTTACCGCCAACGCCTGCAATTACAGGTACACGTGAACTATTAGCCTTAACGCAAAATTCAATTGCCGAATGCTTTTCTTCCGTAGTCATGGTGGAAGGTTCGCCGGTTGTTCCACAAACAAGCAACGCATCTGTGTTATTTAATATTTGGAAATTGATTAACTTTTCAAAAGCATCAAAATTAACACCTTTTTCTGTTAATGGGGTGGAAAGTGCTACACATGAACCTGTAAAAATCATATTAAATACCTCTTTTTTATTTTTCTTGCATTGCAATCCAAGTTTGCGCTATTTGCACAGCATTGGTTGCGGCACCTTTACGAATGTTGTCTGCAACTACCCATAAATTCACACCGCTGTCTACCGAACGATCACGACGCACACGACCAACAAAAACTTCGTCTTTGTCTGTTGCGTCTATTGGCATTGGGTAAACGCCTTTGCCTTCGCCTTTTTTAACTTCATCTTGTAAAACAAGGCCGGGGAAGTTTGCAAGTGTTTCTTTTAATTCTGCCAAATCAAACTCTTTTTCAAATTCAACATTTATAGACTCACTATGTCCGTGGAAAACGGGAACACGAACCGTTGTTGCCGTAACTCTTAAATTATCGTCGCCTAAAATTTTGCGAGTCTCTTTTATCATCTTAATTTCTTCTTTTGTATAATCGTCCTCGTCAAAAACATCTATTTGGGGGAGACAATTGCCAAAAATAGGATAAGCGAATTTTTTAGGAGCATCGCCGTTGATACCGTTTTCAAGGTCGCTATAACCACCCATACCGGCACCGGAAACAGCCTGATATGTTGAATATACAATTCTTTTAATGGTGTATTTATCATGAAGAGGCTTAAGTGCAACAACCGCTTGAATTGTAGAACAATTCGGGTTTGCAATTATGCCGTTATTCCATTTGATATCCGCCGAATTAACTTCAGGAACAACCAACGGTACTTTTTTATCCATACGCCAAGCGCTTGAGTTATCTATAACAAGTGCACCCGCACGAACAGCGCACGGAGCAAACTTCTCGCTTGTGCCACCACCGGCAGAAAATAGTGCTATGTCTATGTTTTTACCGTCAAAACAAGTTTCCGTTAATTCTTCGATAACATATTCTTTGCCTAAGAAAGTAACTTTCTTGCCGGCACTTCTTGCGCTTGCAAAAAGGTAATAATTGTTAACCGGAAGTTTACGCTCTTCTAACACCTGTAAAAACTTTCTTCCTACCATTCCCGTTGCACCAACAACGGCCACATTGTACTTCTTCATAATAATAATTCCTTTCAAATTATAAAAACTTTTAAATAAACAAAGCGACGCATAAAGCGCCGCTGTATCTTATAAGATATCAGTAGCGCACCATTACAAATTGTAATGACAGTTATACAATTATTAGTTGTATACCCAGGAAAGCACTCCGACAAAAGAAATTTCCTTCGGCGTCCAGCCCTTTTTTGTGAATTTAACAGTTTTGTCGTAACCTATTTTCACAATACTGATGCTAAAACGCGCCTCTACTTATTATTATTTAGATTATTGTAGCATTAAAATAGTTTAGGTGCAATATTTTTTTAAAATATTTCTGTACATATTTTCTTAACTATTATTTTTTGCTTAATTATGTTATAATTATAAAGAAAATAACAATTGTGAATTTAAACAAATACATTAAATTTGCAGTTGTGTTTTTAATATATGGAAAAGGATGATTTTTTTGAAAAACCAATACGAATATTTAGCGCAAGCGTATGATGAGTTGATGTATGACGTCGAATACGACCAATGGGCTTGCTACATTATCGAACTGATAAAAGAACAAAGCGGTAATACTTCGCAAGGGTTATTAGAATACGCCTGCGGAACAGGAAATATTACAATCGAACTGTTAAAAGAAGGGTTTGATATTGTTGCGCTCGACAATCAAGAAGCCATGCTTAGTGCAACCGGAGAAAAACTAAGGAAACAGGGGTATAATGCTAAGCTGGTTTGTGCTGACATGGTAGACTTTAAACTAACCAAAAAAGTTTCTACCGCTGTTTGTGCGTGCGACGGGGTAAATTACATTCTGACAAAACAAAAACTTAAAACATTTTTTAACAACGTATACCGGAATTTGGAAGAGGCCGGAGCCTTTTTGTTCGACATAAGTTCAGAATACAAACTGAAAGAAGTGTTAGCAGACGAGTTTTTTTACGATGATTCAGACGAACAAACATTGTTTTGGCAAAATTCTTACGATTTTTCAAAAAAAATGATTTACATGGACATAACTCTGTTTATAAATAAGGTAGATAGTTATAAGCGCTACGATGAACAACACATACAAAAAGCATGGAATGAGCAAGAGATTATAGAATTATTGTCTGAAATTGGTTTTTTAAATGTTAAGAGTTATGCTTTCGGCACTAAAATGCCAACAGATACTAAAACAAAAAGAATCCAATTTGTGGCTGTAAAATAAGGAGATGATATATAGTATGGCAAATAATTTAATACATGCAATGCTTTTTGATGAAATTTCTATCTATGCGTGCGATATTTCAAATATGGTTGAGGGAGCGAGGAAAATTCATAATACATCGCCGATTGCAACAATATTACTCGGTAGAACTATGGCGGCGACGACAATGATGTCTGCAATGCTTAAAAATGATTCGGACGTATTAACCGTTTCGCTTAACGGTGGCGGTCCTGCGGGCACAGTTATGGCGACCGCAAAGGCTAATTTACTGGTTAAGGCATACATAGCAAACCCCTCTGTTGATGTCGAACCGGTTGGTGACGGCGGTTTTAACATCAAAGACGCATTGGGGCACGACGGGTTTGTTACGGTAATAAAAGACTTAGGTTTAAAAGATGCGTACATAGGAAAAACACCGATAATCAGCGGTGAGGTTGGAGAAGATATTGCAAAATATTTTTTAGATTCCGAACAACAGCCTTCTATTGTATATGTAAACACTTGGCTTGAGACAGACATGTCTGTGATTAATGCCGGTGGAATAATAATTAAACCGTTACCCGGTTGTAGTGAAGAAACTTTAGTTGCAATAGAAGAGAAAATTTCGCAGATTTCAAATTTTGCCATGTATCAATTTACATCTTCGACAAAAGAAGTTTTGGAAAAATTGTTTTCGGATATGGAACTTTCAATTTTAGAAACAAGAGAACCGGCTTGGTATTGCGATTGTAATAAAGAGAGGTTAGAACGTGTGATAATATCTTTGGGAAAAGATGAAATAACAGATATTATTAACGAAGATCAGGGTGCTCATATAACATGTAGATTTTGCAATAAAGAATACAATTTTACTGTGAAGGAGTTGGAGCGCTTACTTACAGAAGCGCAAAAATAATATGGAAAACAATAATGTTATACAATTTGATAGACCCGCAGATTTTTACTATAGAATGGCACAGCGATTAATAGACGAAAACAAATATATAGAGGCTTTGTCTGTTGTTCGTACTGCGGTTGAAAAAGAACCCGATGAATATGAATATAATCTGACCTTAGCTGAAGTTTTGTCCGAGGTGACTCGTTTTGAAGAGTCTAACAGGGTAATTTTTAAGTTGATTGAAGAAGGCAAACAAATCGATTCTGATGCATATTTTTGCTTAGGTTGCAACTTTATGGGCACCGGTGACTTCGAAAAAGCAAAAGAGAGTTTTGAGAAATATTTGTCTTTGGCTCCGGGTGGAGAATATCGGGAAGAGGTTGAAAATTTCTTTAACTTTTTTGAACAAGATGAATTCGAAGCAGAAATCCGGTTAAAAGACGTAAATGAAGAAATAGTCAGCAAAAAAGCTGAACAGGGAAAACACTTGCTTGATGTTGGCAAGTATGAAGATGCAATAGAAGTTTTAGAAAACATAGATGTAAACGAGCCGGGGTACGTATTCACCAAAAACAATTTGGCTTTAGCTTATTACTGTATCGGCAACATAAATAAGGCTATCGAAATTACCGACGAAGTTTTACAAAGAGAACCGCAAACATTCACGCCAACTGCAATATGTCTATGTTTTTAAAGGAATCCAAAGAAGATGTTAGGGCAGAAAAATATGTAGAAGCGATAACCAAAATAATGCCCGATTCACCCGAAGATATTTTTAAAATTGCAGTCACCTTATGTGAATTAAAACAACACGAACAGGCGATAAAATATTTATCGGAGCTTATTGATATAAACCCCTATGACGAAAATGTTTTGTTTTATTTGGCGATGGCATACTACAACACAAGGCATTGGAAACAAGCTCAGCTTGTTTTGGCCGACATAAAGAAGTTAGACTATCCCGGTGTCATTGCACAATATTATATAGAAAAAGTACACCGTGTTGCAGAACACAGGGAAGAGTTTAAAACACTTGGCTATATATATCAAGTTCCGTTGAGCGAAGCTAAAAATAAGATGAATTATTTAAACGAATGTACAAAGATGTCGGAATACGAATTTTTAAAGACTTGGCGAGAAGACGAAAGCTTATACAACACCGTTTTATGGGGACTCGAATACGGAGATTTAAATATCAAACTTGCTATTGCACACATGATATCTGAAATTGCCGACAAGAAAGCCGAAAAAATTCTGCGTGACTACATATTAAAAAAGGGTCAGCCGGACAGTGTTAAAAAAGAAATTTTCGGATTGCTTTCTAAAATGGGTGCACGCGAGCCATATACCGCTTATATAAATGGGGAAGTGGTTGAGATAGACGGAATTTCAAAAAACGATTATTATAACATTGAATTATCCGAGAACTTAAAAAAAGTTATAGACATTCTGAAAAATGAAGTTAAGGAAGAATATTCAAATGCCGTTATTATGAATGCATTAGACATTATTCATGAATGTTCTCTCAAAAGGGTAGAAAAAGAGTTTACAAACGACATACCGGCTTTTGTGGCAGCACTTGTTTACTTAAGCATCCAACGAACGGGAGAGGTGCCCAATGTGCTAAGCATAAGCGAAAAGTTTAATGTTAGCTGTGCGATTATTCCGGAAGTAGTAGAACAGATTAAGAAATGTATAGAAGAAGAGTTAAAGAGGGCTAATTGATGAATTATAGGTGTTATGCGTCTTGTGCTTTTGGCATAGAGGGCATATTAGCGGAAGAGTTACGAAGATTAGGATTAGAAAATGTAGCGGCCGAAGATGCCCGTGTGTATTTTGATGCAGACGAAAACAACATTGCGCGGGCGAACATTTTTCTTAGGACTGCAGACAGAATTTATTTGGTATTAGACGAATTTTATGCAAAAACTTTTGACGAATTATTCATGGGCGTTAATAAAATTAACTTTGCAGACATTTTGCCGTCAGATGCCCGTTTTCCTATCCACGGCAACACGGTAAGATCACAAATCATGAGCGTATCGGACGTTCAGTCTATCTCGAAAAAAGCTGTTGTAAAGGCCATGCAGCGTGTCTATGCTATGGAACGTTTTGAAGAAGACGGCAGTGTTTTCGACATATATGTAAATATTCACAAAGATAAAGTAACCGTTGCCCTAAACACAAGCGGCAATGGCTTAAACAGACGTGGCTATAGGCTGAACAATGTGCAAGCGCCGCTTAAAGAAACGCTCGCCGCCGCCATGATATTAATTTCAAGGTGGAGATCAAGAGATTTTTACGATCCTATGTGCGGTAGCGGTACAATTGCAATTGAGGCCGCTATGATAGCAGCAAACATGGCACCCGGTTTAAAACGCCGATTTGATGCCGGAAGCTATAGCAAAGAATTTCAAAATGCCTTTGCTTTGGCAAGGGAAGAGGCTAAAGAAGCTATCATATCACCGGCTATGCCAATTTTTGCAAGCGACATAGACAGAAAAAGCATATCTCTTGCAAAAGGACATGCGCAAACTATGGATGTTTCCGAACACATTAGCTTTTCACGCAAGAGTATCACGGACTTTATCGAACCGCAACACCCGGCCTCTATTGTTACAAACCCACCGTACGCAATGCGAATAGGCGATAAAGATGAGGTAGAGAAGTTATATAAAAATATGGGTAGGGTGCTATTGCCCTTAAATGATACTATGATTTTTGTGCTTTCCGGTGCCGAAAACTTCGAGAATTTGTACGGCAAGAAGGCCGACAAAAAAAGGAAACTATATAATGGCAATTTAAAGTGTACATATTATCAATATTTTAAAAAGAAAAGATAATTCATTTCAAATATCTAAGCAAAAAGCAATGCTAAATACATTGCTTTTTTGCTATATATATAAATTAATAAAACTATTTCATATAATTATGATATCTTTAAAGCTTTTGCATCTTAGGTGTTTTCTGTTTGGGTTTGTAGAATTTCAACAAATATATTCCGAGCGCAATAACAAATATGCTAACCCATTGAGAAGTTGATAAAGTGCCGATGTGGCCTCTTACTTCGTCGTAACGGAAAAATTCCAATATAAAACGAATTGTGCCATAGCTTAGCAGATACATGCTAAAGAGTTTGCCTGGTTCTCTCTTTCTTCTTCCGTAATAAAGCATGACACCGAACAATACGAAAACACAAATTGCTTCAATAAGCTGAACAGGTAAAAGTTCTATGTTGTTTGGCGCAATTTCCGAATGAGTAAACGCAACGCCACAACCTTCGCAAGGTATGCCATAGCAACAGCCTACCAAAAAGCAACCAATACGGCCGAACGCTTGAGCCAATGGAAGTGCAGGCAACAGTGTGTCTAAGGTGTCCCAAAAAGAAGATTTAAAAATTAGCGCATACAACATAATAAAGAGAATACAACCGATGAAACCGCCATAATAGACTAAACCGGCCTCGGTGAAATATTGTAGGAATGTGTAACCCGTAGTTTGATTAAGCTCTATGAACAATGGAATTCCTTGTATCATAAAAAATGCTTTTCCGCCTAAAAAAGAGCCTACTCCCGCAAATATATATGCAATTAAGGCGTCGTCTTTTCTTAAAGTGTATATTTTTGTTCTTTGTAATACAAATAAAAAACCTAAGCCATAGCCTATTAATATCATGATAGCGTATGAAGGCACGCTTTGGCCGAATATTTCAAAATAAGGAACCATTTATGTCTCTCTTTCCGCTTAGCTAATAAAAGCCGAGCGAAATTCGCTCGGCTTTTATTTTGTTTAAAATTCTAATTACATTAAAGCACCGGCAAAACCGCCAATTGCGCCTATGATTGCACCTGCGCAAGCAATTGCAACGATAAACATAATTACGCAAATAATCATACCGATTAAAGAAATGATGAAACCACCTGTTGCAGCACCATTCGGGCCTTGTTTTCTGGCAAGAGCACCAAGAATAACACCAACAATACCAGTGATAATACCGATTAACGGTTGTACAAAAATCATGATTATTGTTACGATACCTAAAATGAGAGCCACTAAACCTAAAGGACTTTTGTTGTTCATAAAAATATACCTCCAATTTATTTTATATTCATATTATATTCATAATTTAAAAATTTGTCAAGTAAAGCTAATATAGCTTTCTGTTTACAATTTGTTCTCAAATTTTCAGATAATGTTCACATACTGTTCTAACAGTGTACAAAATTGTGTTCTATACTATGTACATCAAAACAAAGGAGAACTAAAAAAATGACTAATAAAATGACATCAGAAAATTGTAGAAGATATGAATTGCAATACGTAACAACGGTTAAAGAGTATGGACTTATATGCAGTGAATTGGTAAAACATATGGATTTTGATGTTAATAATTCTTGCAAGGTGTATATCAACAAAGAAAAAGTTTCGTTTGTAGGTAAGAATGATACAGCTTTTAGAGTTTCTTTCAACACAAAAAAACTCACAAAAGCAAAAAAAGTTAGTCTGTATTCCGATAATGTAGGAACAGGACTTGAAGATACCGACAAATTTGTAATGAAAATTCAGAGTGATAAAAAAATACCCGTATGGTTGACAAAGATGTTAGATTATTTGGGAAGTTCTACCGAAGCAATATTTAAGTATGCAACAAAAAACCAAAAATATGTTGTTTGCACTTAAAAATCAAAAAATATTCAGATAATCAGTTAAAATTCAGATAACATACTCATAGCATACACAAATGAGGTATAATATAAATGAAAAACTACTGTAAAAACTGCGAGGAGATAAAAAAATGGCAAGATTATTAATTTGCGACGACGAAGCCGGCATACGCACTGTTATAAAAAGATACGCATTAGGCGAAGGACACACTGTGTTTGAGGCGCAAAACGGTTTAGAAGCTGTCGAGATATGTGCGAAGAACGACCTTGATTTGATAATAATGGACGTAATGATGCCGGAGATGGACGGTTTTTCCGCAACGAAAGAAATACGCAAAACCAAGGATTTGCCAATAATTATGCTGTCTGCAAGGGGAGAAGAATATGACAAGATGCTTGGTTTTGAGCTCGGAATAGACGATTATGTTGTAAAACCGTTTTCATCAAAAGAAATAATGATGAGGGTAAGTGCAATATTACGCAGAGTAGCCAACAAAACCGATTTAAGCGCTAATGAGGAACATCATATTGTGTTTGAAAAAGAAGGTTTTTTTGCCGATCTCAC
>CAYJNC010000007.1:328-18467 GCA_964371185.1 uncultured Christensenellaceae bacterium | reverse complement strand
TACTTTAGCACCTATCTCCTCCGGTTCGGAAAAAAAGACTTTCATGTCTATATATATGTGTTCATGAGGCGTTACTATTCCAAGCTCTTCTTTTTTAATACTCCCGAGAACCGTATTAATTGCCATTTTAAGCTCCTTTGCTACAGTGTAAATATATAAGCAGGCATAAAAATTAATTTATGCCTGCTTACGGTAGTTTTAATAGTTAAAGTCAGCTACATTTGTTTCATCGAATACTAATGCCGGTCCTAATAATAATTCAAGTCCACCATCGTCTTCATTTATAACAAATTCTTTTGCTCCGAGAGAGCTTTCAAATGAAGTAGCATTTGCAAGGTCTAATTCTCCGTCAAGCAAAGCTTTCATAGCTTCTACAGATAAGTACCCAAGGTTTCCAACATCCCAAAGCACGCCTGTTTTAAGCGGATTTTCCGGATCTAAAATATAGTCTTTTAATCCAAGAGGAGTTGCAAGTCCTGTAAGTGTAACAACCGGTTTTTCGCCTACAACGGCGTTCCAAGCTGCTGCAAGAGCAGGTGTAGACATTGAAGATGTACCGATTATAGCATTAATCTGTGATCCATCTGTTGCATTACCTGATTTTGCTATAGATTCGTTTGCCGCATTTTGTGCTGCTGTTTCGTCAGAGCCGGGTGTCCAGATATCTCCACCAATGTAGCCTGTTTCATCAGCATCTAATGTGAGCCACGGGTAATCTGATTGAAGATATTCTTGAATTCCCAATATCCATTCGTTTTGGTTTGTGTCGAGCCCCGAACCGGAGATTACACCAAGTCTTGCAGGTTGATCTTCACCAAATCCGTTAGCTTCTAAGCCGGGGATAACTGCATCTACCAAGCCAACACCGATGTCCATAGCTGTTGCGGGATTTACATAGAATGCTCTTGCATCATTAACTGTATCCGCATCAAATGTAATAACTTGAATGCCTTGTTCTATGGCTTGTTGTAGTGTAGGAGCAATACCTTCAGCATCTGCGGGAGATACTATAATACCATCTACGCCTGCTGCAATGAAACCATTAAGTATTTCTACTTGCTTTGCATTTGTTGCTTCACTTTGGTTAGGGCCATCGTAAATTAATTCGATTCCCAATTCGTCTGCCGCTGCTTGTGCACCAACATAACAACCATCAAAGTAGTTTTCACCTTTGAACTTAGGCAACATTGCGATTCTGTAAGGCTCGCCGGCTGCCTCTGCGGGAGCCTCTTCAACAGCGGCCTCGGCAGGTGCTTCTTCTGTCGTAGCAGCATCCGCTGCGGGAGCGGCCTCGGCAGGTGCTTCCTCGGCTGCGGGAGCACATCCCGCAAACGCTACTGTAAACAACATCACCATTGCTACTAAAAGTACTAATCTTTTCTTCATGTTTTACCTCCATTATTATAGTCTTTTTTTATTGAACAGCACTATCTTTGTGCTAAGTTCCACCACATGCTATTAAGCTGCTTTTACTTTGGGCTCTCTTTTATCCTTCTTAACCATTCGCCCACGTCTATTAATTATTTCAAACATTATTAAGCTTATTAGCAATATCATACCAATAATGATTTTTTGTTGTGTTTGGGGTAACAACACTACATTCATGCCACCTTTTAATATACCGATAATGGCAACCCCCAAAATTGTTCCTTTAATATCACCTCTACCGCCTGCCATGTCACAACCACCTAAAACCGCAGCGGTAATAATCTGCATCGTATACGGATCGGCAGAATCAAACTGAATAGTAGAGAACCTCCCCATAAATACTAAACCTGCTATTGCAAATATCACACCCGAGAAGCAATATGTAAGATGTTTTACTTTAACCGTGTTTATTCCGCTAAATTTAGCAACATTTTCATTAAGTCCTATTGCATATAATATCCTTCCGTAAACCGTTTTTGAAAGCAATAGATTTATAATTATTGCCAACGCAACAAATATCCAAATTTGAGTAGGTATACCCAATATTTCACCCGATCCCATAAATGTAGCAATCGGAGTCGCCGTAACATTTGTTCCGATAGAAGGTGTTCCAAGCGTTAACCCTTCCGTCAGGCCTTTAAACAGATACATAGTTGCCAATGTTGTAACCAAAGGGGGTAATCTTAAACGTGCAACCAAAAATCCGTTGAAGGCGCCACATCCAAAGCCAACACCTAAGCTCACAATCAAACCTAACACGGGACTATTTGATAGTGCAGACACAATACCACCCGTAGCTGCCGACAGTACTAATATCGATGCCATAGAAAAGTCTATTCCACCCATTACAATAAGCAAGGTAAGCGGTAGTGCCATGATGCCGATTTCTATTATCATCTTCATTGTTTCAACAACATAATTTGGCCCGTAAAATGCCGGATTAATTATGCTGAATATTGCAAATAGCACCGCTGCAATAACTAACAAAGCCCAATTATAAGTAAACTTAAATTTAAAGCGTTTTAATTCTTTCATTTAGCTCACCGCCTTTTTCATTTTACTTGTTTTTGTTATTTTTATATCTCTAAATGCACTTACCGCTATTGCAATAACTATTATCATACCTGTAAATAAGTTTGTCCAATATGTATTGATGCCTGCAAAAACGAGCGCCGGGCTTACAATGGCGAGCAAGAACGCCCCCAGTGCCGTACCATAAATCTTACCCGAGCCACCTATTGCACTCGTGCCTCCGACCACTACCGCGGCAATAACTTCCATCTCAAAATTGTTCCCCACGGTTGTCGTTACCCTGTTGCCTGCCGTTGCCAATATTAATGACGTAAAGGCTAACAATGCTCCTGCAATCATATATGCAATTATCATCGTTTTTTCAACATTTATGCCTGCATATCTCGCACCTTGTTTATTGTTTCCTATCGCATATAATTTCTTTATGAATTTAGAATATTTAAAGAATAAAATCGCCGCAACCAATAGCACCATTGCTATTAAAACGGATAACGGTAAAACGCCACCAATCACCGCTTCAAACGAGAACCATGTCCAATTAGGAGTAAGGTTGTAAATTGAACCTTCCAGCACCCAAAGCAACGCACCGCTGTATATTTGCATTGTAGCAAGCGTTATTACAAGTGACGGTATCCTGAATTTTGCCATCAAGAATGCGTTTAACCCACATAGCAACGCACCTGTTACCATACCGATAGGTAGGAATATAAGTAACGATACCGACTCATCTATCTTGCTTATAGCCGCCATTACAACCGCTATGATAGAGACTATAGCTCCAAATGAGATGTCTATATTTCCTGTAATTATAATCATGGTCATGCCAATGCCGGCAATAAACACATAACTGAACACACGCAATACAGTCATCATGTTTTGCAAACTAAAGAAGCCTTGTGTACCCCCGGCTGTAAAATAAAGCACAATTAAAATTGCTCCAATTAATATGGCCAGGAAACCTTCTGTCGTAAGCGTGAATTTTTTTTTCGTATTTTCTAACGCTCTTGTTTGTTTCATATCACATCAACCACTTTCTTTTTGAATTTTAGTTTAGCGCAACATTTAAAATTACTTCCTGAGTTGCTTCTCTCCTATCAAAGTTTCCACGAATTTCGCCTTTGCTCATAACATATATCTTGTCGCACATGCCAAGCAATTCCGGCAATTCAGAACTTATCAATAGTATTGCCAAGCCTTTTTCCACCAGTGTTCCTATCAATCTATGTATCTCTGCCTTAGCATTTACATCAACACCGCGTGTTGGCTCATCTAATATCAAAATTTTAGGAGAAAGCGCAGTTGCTTTTGCAACAGAAACTTTTTGCTGATTACCACCGGACAAATTTTCTACAATAAATTCAGAATCCGGAGCTTTAATCTCATAAGAACTGATGGCCTCTTCGCCCATTTCACGTTCTTTTTTAAGATTTATAAAACCATTTTTTGCAATTTTTTTAAGCTGTGGTAACGAAATATTTTGTTTTATATCCATTCGTAATACCAGTCCGTATTTACCTCTGTCTTCAGATACATAAACTATTCCGCTTTCCATTGCATTTGTATAGTTTTTTATGTCGACCTGTTTTCCGCTTACTTCTATCTTTCCGCTATCTATCTTGGTAAACCCACAAACCGCATGGGCAAGCTCGGTTCTACCTGCACCCGCAAGCCCTGCTAAACCAACAATCTCACCTTTCCTTATCTCCAAACTAACGTCTTTTAACAATTCTCCCTGACATACATTCTTAATGTTTAATACTACATCGCCTATCTCCGCATCTATTTTCGGGTAATAAGCACCTACTTCTCTGCCTACCATATCCGCAACCAATTTATCTTTATTTGTATCCGCAACATTATTAACGGAAATAAATTCGCCGTCACGTATAACCGTAACCCTGTCGCACATTTCAAATATTTCTTCTAAACGATGGCTGATATATACTATTGCAACTCCCTTTTGTTTTAATTTTTCAATAATTTCAAACAAAGCTCCTACTTCTCTTTGGGTAAGTGACGCCGTAGGTTCATCCATAATAAGCACTTTAGATTCAAACGTCAGCGCCTTTGCAATTTCTACCAATTGCTTTTGAGCCATACCAATGTCTTTTACTTTTGAATGCAATTCAATCGTAGAGTTTAGGCTTTTAAAAATGTCTTTTACTTTGTTTTCCATAGCCTTGTAATCAAGCACTTTCAAAAAACCAACTTTTTTTTGAATTTCATGATTTAAAAATAGATTTTCAAGAATAGTCATCTCCGGAAACAAGCTTGTTTCCTGATACATAATAGATATTCCAAGTTCCAACGCTTCGTTCGGATCTTTTATTTCAACTTTTTTTCCGTCTAATATAATACTTCCGCTATCATACTTATGAACACCCGAAACCACCTTCATCAACGTCGACTTGCCTGCACCGTTTTCCCCGCAAATAGCATGTACTTCGCCTTTTCTCACAGAAAAAGACATGTTATTCAATGCTCTTACCCCCGGAAAACTCTTGTTGATTTTATCTAACACCAAAACTTCACTCATGCTTATACCTTCTTTCTTAAAAAATGAAGTCTACTTAACTATACTATAATAATATCTTTACGATAATTAGTCATATTTTCCGCAACTTTATCACCAACTCGTATTTGATCTTCTATCCTAAGACCGTAGCCTTCTTTATTACCTAAGAACAAACATATGCAAAATGTCATGTTTTCTTGCAACAGATAGTCCACACCTTTTTCTATCCAAGGCGGCTCACCTTCCATCAGGCCCGTTCCATGACAAGGCCCATATAATAACCAGTCTGAATAACCGCTCTTTTCCATCACATCATAAAACCTGTCGGCCACATGGCCTGCATTGTTCCCTGCATACAACTCCTCTAACAAAGCTGCATGGCCGCTATATCCGGCATTTATGGCATCTAACATCCATTGTTTTGGTGTCCCAACTATGACAGGCCGCCCGATTGTCGATGCATAACCTTCGTATCTTGCACCTATTTGCATTTGCAATATTTCATTATTCTCAACCGGTTTATGCCTTGCCCTGCTTATTGCCTGATTAGCACCTTTTCCCGAAAGCATCCACATCGGATACGCTTCCCCCTCTGCACCTAATTCATGCATCTTAGCAAGCGCAATTCCTCTTACCTGTTGCTCTGTCATTCCTACTTTTATGTTTTGCACAACATGTTCGAAAGTTTTTGCGGTAATTTGTGCCGCATGTCGCATGCAGGCCAATTCGTTTTCGGATTTTATAGCACGCAACCTCACCACAATTTCATCTCCGCGTACTATTTGAACATCACCTAATTTATCTAATGCGGTTTTTAACTCATCGTAGGTAAAGTATGGTATCAGGTTATACCCTGCTATCGCAACCTTTTTACAATTTTTAACACCCATAGAAACAATAACATCCGCAAAAGTTTCAAGCACATGACCGGGGTACTCCGGATTCGATGATTCTCTGAAGGCTGCAAGTCTTCGGATATCTTTTATCTTACTTCGATCTGCGGCAAACGTCTCACTTTCCGGGCCTATCAACAGCACCGGTTCGCCTTCCTGTGCCATTATTACCCCACAGCTTTCAAAAGACGGCCAATAGTTTGAATAGTATCTTGAGAACTGTGGTTCTGCTTCATTACCATAGGCAATTAAGATGTCTACTCCCTCTTTTTTCATAGACTCTTGTGTTCGTCTAACCCTCTCGTTAAATTCTTCATTTGGAATTATAGGCCTACTATTCATCTCTTACTTCCCCTTTAACCAATTTTCACAATATTCCCGAACAAATGGCGATAATGTTTTTGCTCCATCATCTGTTATTACAAAACCTTCTTCTATTCTGTTAGATCCGCCCGGCAATCCAAACAAACTAATATCCGTATTAAACGTCATGCCCACTTCAAATACCGCTTCGGTTGTTTCATCCGGATACGGGCTTTCGGCTTCTGCGCAACCTATTCCATGCAACGGTGGATAAACATCATACTTTTCTAACCCTTCCTCTTTGAAAAATCCTCGTACGGCATTTACAAAATTTTTCATAGGATTTCCCGGTTTTAATTGTGGCAATCCGGCAGCCGATGCACGAATCAACACATCTATAACCTTCTTAGTTTGGTCAGAGGCGGCTCCTACGCAAAACGGTGCTTCGCACGTCGCTACATAACCTTGATATTGTATTGCTAAAGAAAGCATTATCATATCACCGTCTTCTATTATTTTGTCTGTAGGTCTACCGACTATTGTATTTGTTCTTTCTCCCGAGCCAAAAACCGTAAATATAATGTGCTCCGCTCCTTCATACCTTGCAGCCGATTCCGCTATGCTACAAGCCTGTATTTCCGTTAATCCGATGATGTCGGCCTGCATAATCGCCTTCATACCGATGTCTGCAATTCTCGCCGCTTCTTTGAGACAAGCAATTTCATTATCGCTTTTTTTCTTTCTGAGTTCATTTATTATTTCGTCTGCATCTACTATTTCGCAATTAAAATCTTTCTTCATTTTCTCATATAGCATAACCGGAATAGCACTTATACCACTTATGCCAAGTTTTTTTAACGAACCGTTTTGCCTTATCTCTTCTGCCAACTTCACAAAACTCGAATAGTTCGCCCAAGGATAATCTATACTGTCGGTAACTGTTACACAAAAGAAATCGGGCAACAATCTGATGTCTTGAAACACACTCATTTCAACAGCAACTTGCTCGCCTTCCGGAGCACATAAAACTATAGGGTCGCCATCTTGCGCAACTAACAATGCACCTCTTTCAAATATCGGCCAATAATTAGAAACATACCGCAAGTTTTCTTTTCTGTATTCATCTCCGTATATTAAAATTGCATCTAAATCTTGCTCTTTCATTTTACCTTTTATTTTTGAAATTCTACTTTCAAATTCATCCTTCATTATGCGCACTTTTTCCATTATAATATCCTTTCATAACAATTGATTTTTATTATTCTCCATACCCCAATGTTGCTATATATGCTAAGTTTGGCTGATTAATATCCATACGCCCATATTGCACAATAACACCAACGTCACTCGTTATCCTCAACGAATATTGCAAATTTTCCGTTAATTCTAAATCACCGAATACCGATTTATCGTTTGAGCGAAAAGCACTTACTCTTTGCGCCTTTGCAATATATTTTATTCCCAGCACAGGGTCTCTGTCTGAAAAATACACATCTATTGTTACATTAGCATCTTTATCTTCACAATTTAATATCATGATAGATTCATGCCCTACATAATCGCTTGCTCCTCCTTCGTTTAAAGGGGGTCTATATCCGTCTACCACATACCAACTGTTTTTACCCGCCATACCATACCTCCATCTTATGCAATGTTTTGCATATATCCTTTCATAATTTAATTTTCATCAGCAAGTACACCTTTAATGTACCTGAATAATTTTCTATATAATTTTTATTAATCTAATGGTTCTTATACAAGAATTTATATTTTGCATTAGCAAATGGTATCGATACCATTTCGCAATATAAATTCAATTTTTGAATAAATTTTTAAATAATAAAATTCTAATTAAGTTCTACTCTAAACACAAATATACATTTTTACAACTAAACAATTTTTTGATTTTTTAATGAAGTCATCTACTACTTTGAAACACTCTTTATTACCTCACAAGATTTACGTAATTCGCTTTATAGCTACATGGTATCGGTTTCATTTGTAAATACAATTCTATAATACACCATTATTTTAAATTATGCAAGAGTTTTTTTAAAATTATTATTTTTTATTACAGTAGTGTCCCTAAGAATTAGTTCCCCTTTATACTGCAATTTTATATTTTTATTTTGCCCTTCGGCATCTTCTATTTGATTTACCAATATCTCTACCGCTTTACTTGCAAGCAATTCAACAGGCTGAGCCACCGTGCTCAACTTAGGTTTCATGCTATAAGATAACTCAATATTATCAAATGCAATGATTTCTACATCTTCGGGAATACGTACTCCCTCTGCCATAAGAGTATTTATCATGCCTATTGCCGGATAATCCCCCACCGACACAAGCGCAGTTGGTCTTTCCTTTATTTGAAGAAAACTTTTAGCGGCTAAAGTACCGGCAGTAAAACTAAATTCATCCAACAATATTATATTTTCTTTAGCCACATCTAAACCATTATCTTTCATAGCTGCCAAATACCCTTTTAACTGATTAGATGTTACCGGCAAATGGCTTGCCAAACACGCAATATTTTTATGTCCATTCTTAATGAAAAAAGTTGTCGATCTATAAAGTGCATCAAAACCATCTGTTGATACCTGTGAAATATTTAAGCTAACTTCCGGTTCATCCATAAGCACCAGTGGGATTTTCTTTGAAAGTTCTATCAGAAAAGATTTATTATTTTCATTCGTATGATAATCAAAATATATTATTCCATCTATATTCCTACTCAATAGCTTTTGACAATATTCTCTTTCCCTATCTTCATTTCCTGTTACAGGGCATATTATTGCCATATAACCTATTGAATTTAAAGCAATCTCCAGCTCTTTGAATACATATGAATAAAAGACATTTGTATAATCGGGAATTATCACCCCGATTGTCTTAGAAAAACCACTTCGCAGGCTTTGCGCAATAATATTGGGCTTATAATTATTTTCGGCCATCACATCTTTTATTAACTGTCGTGTTTGCGGCTTCACACGTTCCGAATTGTTAAGCACACGCGACACGGTGGTTTTTGAAACTCCTGCCAGACGAGCTATATCTGAAATTGTGATTGTCTTCTGATTCACTTTAACTCCTCACTAATGTAAACCTACTTTTTTTTCATTATAGCACCAACATCTACTCAGGGTAAAGAAGAAAATTTTATGCGTTTATCAAATATTGAACATTATTGCTGTTAAATTTAAGCAATATTTTTATGTTTTTAATAGGCTATATGAGTTGTTATTTGTTTTGTTTAATGATAGAATGAAAGCATAATTTTCTATATCATTTATTTTATTAATAATCGTAGCATTCAACACTTTGACGTCAAATGAAAATTCGTTTGAACGTAATTATTTTCAATTATTAAAGGAGAAAAACATGACTTCCAGAGAAAGAGTATTAAGAGCATTAAAAGTGCATAAAGGTATGCCGGACAGAATCCCGATTCAATTTGATTTGTGCCGCAAGTTACAAGACCATTTCGCTCAAGAGCTTGGAATCGAATCCAAATATACTAAAAGCATATTTGAAGACGTTACATATAGAATTAGCGGAAACGAAGTTAGGCTTGCGATGGGCAGCGACCTTGTAATTGTAGGCCCCAGCGAAAGTGCCGGCTTTGTTCCTACAGAGTTTGAAGACGGAACATGGTTAAACGAATATCATATGCGTATGAAACAAGGAGATTTGTATGTAGAAACCACCATTCATCCGTTGGCGCACGCAATGACAAAAGCTGATATTGATGAATACGAATGGATGGATCCTACAGACCCAAGCAGATATTTAGACGTCGAAAAATATATTAAAGAGTACAAAGAAGACTATTTAATAGTCGGCGACATAGAAGTTACAATCCTTACCTTAGCCGAACAATTGGTTGGCATGGAAAAACTATTACTCGATATGGCCATGCAAGAAGAATATGTTGAATATTTGTTCGAGAAATGCGGAGAATTTCAAGCTAAATTGGGCATAGAATTAATAAAGCGCGGTGTAGATGCAATTTGGGTAGGCGACGACTTCGGCTCACAACTCGACCTGCTATTTTCACCAACAATGTTCAGAGAAATGTTGAAACCCTATTACAAAAAACTCTTAGACACTTTAAAAGAAGCTAACCCCGACATTATTTTAATATTACACTGCGACGGTGCTGTTAGCAAGTTGTTAGGTGACATAAAGGAAATTGGGTTTGATGTATTTAACCCCGTTCAACCGGGCGTCCCCGGCCACTCGCCAAAAGAAGTTAAAGATAACTTTGGTGAAATGTTTGCATTTTGGGGTGCTATCGACCAACAATACTTATTGCCAAACGGTACAGATGAAGAAGTCGATGCCGACATAAAAGAAAAGTGTGAAATACTGGGTTCCGGTGGTGGATATATGATTTCACCGGCTCATATTATACAAGGCGATGTGTCTCCCGAAAGAGTGAAATTTTTTATCGAATCGGCTAAAAAGCATGGTCAATATTAAGCAAAAAATATTTGATTTATGCAACAATGCTTGTGTACAATAGCCGGACTACATATAGCTACCGGCTATACACAGGCAGAGTATCGAACAATTTATTATCTTTGTTCAAACATCTTATGGGTAGAGCCTATTTGAATTCAGTACTCACAGTTTCACACTCTCTCATAAGACCCACAATGCGTAATTATTTATTTTTATTAGATTTATTAATAAACTTACGCTTGTTTTTCATGCCTCCCACATCTTTAAACATACGCTCAAGCTTCTTAACCTCAATTTCTTTGGCGTTTAAACCGTCATAACCTGCCTCTGTTTTAAGTTTACAATAGTTTTGGTAGCGTCTGCCGTCTAACAAACCGCTCTCTAAAGCCTTTAGCACGGCACAACCCGGCTCATTAGTGTGTGTACAATCGTGAAACTTACACTTGCTCACCAACTCTTCTATGTCATCAAACGTCATGCCTAAATCTAAACTCTCTATCCCTATCTCTCGCATACCGGGCGTGTCTATCAGCACCCCACCAAACGGCGAAACAAACATCTCCCTGCCTGTTGTGGTATGGCGGCCTTTGTCGGCATTTCCTATTTCGGCAGTGGCAATAACATCTTCGCCCAACAGCCTATTAATAAGCGTTGATTTTCCCACACCCGAAGAACCTATAAATGCAGACGTAGTGCCTGCTTTCAGATATTTAGACAGCTTAACTTCAACATCCTCATCGTAAACGGACAACGGTATAACGTCGGCAAACGACGACACGTTCGCAACCTCTGCAACCGTTTTAGCCAAATCATCGCATAAATCAGATTTAGTGAGCAAAACAACCGGTGTTGCACCGCTATCCCACGCCACACCCAGATAGCGCTCTAATCTGCTTAGATTAAAATTATTATTGAGCGACATGCAAATAAAAACCGTATCTACATTGGCGGCGACACACTGCGCCTGCCCGCTTACGCCGACAGCGGTTCTCAGAAAAACACTTTTTCGTGTTAACACATGATGAATTATCGCATTGCTTTCCATATCGTCAAAAGAGATCATCACAAAATCCCCAACGGCAGGAAACTTCGCAAGCTCATTTGTTTCAAAACGAAATTTTCCCGATATTTCGGCCTGTCTGTCACCGTTTTCTGTCATAATTTTATACAAACCCCGGTGTTGCGCTATAATACGTGCCACTTCATACTCCGGGTACATGGTTGCTTCGTTTATAAATCGATCGGTCAGACCATAATTAATTAATTTGTTCATTTGTTAAACCTCCTGTCATAAATCTTATCGGTACAAGGCGAATTTTCAATTCACCCTAATTCAATATTTATAGTTTTTAAAATATTTGTTTGCCACTTACATATTTTGCAGCTATGTTTGCAGCATAATCCTGATAAATAATACTTTCGAGCCTGCTTAAAATATCTTCCTTTTCAAAATAATTTAGTTCCGTGTCATCGATTATTATGGCATC
Source organism: uncultured Christensenellaceae bacterium (assembly GCA_964371185.1). Taxonomy (GTDB): domain Bacteria; phylum Bacillota; class Clostridia; order Christensenellales; family Christensenellaceae; genus CAYJNC01. Next base: position 6,345 of record CAYJNC010000007.1, on the reverse strand, counting down.
CATTTCATAGCCTTCTTCAAAACTACCTACCTTACCAAAGAACGAACCTCCGCCTTTTGTCGCCATATATAGGGCTTCGCACACATTAAGCGGCTTGAAATTCTCGTCTTGCACCCTCCACCTGAGTTTTGATACCGCAATCGCATCGGCCATTGCTTTGAATACAGATAGGCTATGCCCGCCGGCAATATCGGTGCCGAGCCCAATATTCATGTTTTGCGCTAAATACTTTTTAACGGGCGCAATCCCCGATGACAGATTAACATTAGATGTCGGACAGTGTGCTATATACACACCCTGCTTTTTCATGAGCTCTGTTTCTCTCTCACAACAATGAACACAGTGCGCCATAATTGTCTTGTTTTCTCCACCGAACAAACCATGCATATAATAAGCATCGCCATAAAACTCGGCCTTCGGCTCTAATTCCTTTACCCATGCAATTTCGCCCAAATTTTCAGACAGATGCGATTGGTTCGGCAACTTTCCTGCTTTCGACAACGCCCCCAAATAATCGAGCAATTCGCCGTCACAAGTCGGAATAAACCTCGGAGTAATAATTGGGTATGTGTTATTAAACTCGCCCCGAACAAGCTTTAACCATCTTAGTGTTTCTAAATATGCGGCTTTAGCATCTCCCTCCGAAAGTGTTTCCGGGCAATTTCTGTTCATGTTCACTTTACCTACAAAACTAACCAACCCACTTTCTTCCATCAACCTCATAAGTTCGACCGTAGCTTCAACATGGATACTTGCAAACACACAAGCCCTGGTTGTGGCACTGTTTTTTAAATCTTCGGCGAATTTAGAATATACCTTTTTTGCATATTCTATATCACTAAACTTAGTTTCCTCCACAAAAGCGAAAGTGTTTAGCCAGTCTAACAATTCAAGATCCATGCCCATTCCTTTAAACGCATATTGAGGCGCATGGACGTGCAAGTCAACTAACCCGGGAATTATTATTTTGTTGCCGTAATCCGTTAACGTAACATTTTCATATTCTGTCGGAAGGGAATTATATACGTCGACAACCAAATTACCTTCACATAAAACTATCCCATCTTTAACAATAATAAGCTCATTATGATTTTTTGTATATACTATATTTCCTTTGACTGCCCATTTCATCAATACATTCTCCTTTTTTTCGACAAACTAAATAATAGTATTAATATAAAACATCCCACCACCAAAGAAAGCACTTTATGCTCAACTTCGTTAGTAGGATGTAAGGTTTCCTGTAGAGACCCCCGCACCATATCAGCAGGGTTATACGAATACAAAATTTAATTTTAATATTTAATGTCTTAGGCGATAATTTCTTTAATATATCACTATTGCTATATTTGCAAAATTCACCACAGACAATTAAATCTCTGTCACGCCTATAAACTATATATTATACAAATAATGTTGTCAAGGTTTTTTCTGCTTATTTGTAATTGTTGCTATTATGGACATGTTGAAAAAAGTCATAATTTCATAAATCGGACTTTCTCAACATGCCCGTTAAATATTTTCTTAGTTTAATCTATTGCCGTTTTCGCTTGAAAATTATCGCTTGACAAAAACACGAAAATCAGATAACATTGTTATGAAAAATAATATTGTTATGAAAGGTGATAAAGTTGAGTTATTCATCGGAGCTTACAAAAAAGAGGATAATATCCTGTGCAAAAAAAGAATTTATAAATAAAGGTTTTATTGATACAAACATAAGAGACATCGCAAAAAATGCAAAAGCCACAACCGGTGCAGTATATAACCACTTTAAAAGCAAGAAAGGCTTGTTTTATGCTATTGTCGGTGAATTTGCCGAAAATTTGCTTGCTTTATACAAGCAATCTCATGAAGATGCAAAGGATAACTACGACTTTGAAAGTGCAAAAATATCCGAAAGCATGGGTAAAGGCACAAACGAAATCTTAAATTTTCTGTATTCGGATTTTGAACTTTCCAAATTGCTGTTCTGCTGTTCCGTAGGCACAAAATTTGAAAATTTCGTAGACGAGCTCATAAAAATAGAAGAGGAATCGTCACTCGCCTTTATGGCAAACCACAACTACGAAATAACAAAAGTTAATAAATTTTTTGTGCATGTTATTTCAACATCCGGATTAAACAACATGTTAGAGGCAATACACCATGATTTAAGCAGAGAGGAGGCCTTTTTATATATCGGTAAAATACAGAAATTTTACTATTCGGGAACTAAAGAAATTTTGGGTAAATAACCCATTTTTTTTGGCACAACAGTTAGTTTAAGCTAACTCAGTATGTATTATTAAAGGAGATTTTATGGAAAAGCACAAAAAACAACCCCTTCTTAAAAGGCTATATGTTTTTGCGGGGAATTACAAACACTTAACCAACATCGGAATGTTTTTATCCGGATTAAGCGCAATCATCACTCTTTTCCCCATCATTTTCATATGGAAGGGAGTGAGCGAAATACTCACGATGTACCCAAACGTTACTCTTACCGACAACCTACTAAGCAACGCATGGCTTGCCGTCGGAACTGCCATATGCGCAATTGCCGTTTATTTAGCAGCACTCATGTGCACCCATGTTGCGGCATACAGGATAGCAAAAAATATGCGAAAAGCAACGCTTCGCCACATCATGACATTACCCCTCGGGTTTTTTAACAGCAAAGGGAGCGGCAAACTTCGGAGAATAATAAGCGACAGTGCAGGCGCAACCGAGGCCTACCTTGCACACATGCTTCCCGATCTTGTATCCGCATACATAACGCCGATTGCAGTGCTTGTGGTTTTATTTGTATTCGACTTCCGGTTAGGGCTCATCAGCCTAATACCGCTTGTTTTAGCCGCTGTTTCTATGATGTCGGGGATGGGAAAAAACCAACCCGAACGCATAAAAGAATATCAAACGGCACTCGAAAACATGAACAACGAGGCAACAGAATATGTACGCGGCATACCCGTTGTAAAAACTTTCAATCAATCGGTATTTTCGTTTAAGCGCTTCCACAACGTAATAAACAAATATAAAAAATATGTTTCCGAGTATTCCTACCGTATGAGAATGCCTATGACCATGTTTCAAGTTTTCTTGGCAAGTACTCCCATATTTTTGGTAATCAGCTCAATTTTCATGATAAGCGGACAAAGCGACATGCAAGACTTTTTCCTAAGCTTTTTCTTCTATCTTATTTTCACACCTATAGCCTCTTTGATGCTCATGAAAATAATGTGGGTTATGCAACATTCTATGGTAGCAAGCGATGCAGCCGACCGTATCGAAACTTTACTTAATGAAAAACCCCTTGCCCAAGCAAAAAATCCTAAGTCTCCAAAAAACTCCGACATTGTGATGGAAAATATTTCGTTCACATATCCGAACAGCGAAAAAAAGGCCGTCGATAATGTGTCTATTCGCATATCGCAAGGGCAAACAGTCGCCTTTGTCGGGCCTTCCGGCGGAGGCAAAAGCACGCTCGCAACCCTAATTCCACGCTTTTGGGATGTAGAGAGCGGAAGTGTTTTAATCGGCGGTGTAGATGTTCGTGACATCGAAAATGAAGAACTTATGAAAAACGTCTCTTTCGTGTTCCAAAACACCAACCTCTACAAGGCAAGTATTTTAGATAATTTGTTAGAAGGCAAGCCGACCGCCACAACAAAAGAAGTGCAAGCGGCAATAAAAGCGGCAAGGTGCGAAGATATAATCGAAAAAATGCCCGACGGGCTAAACACGGTCTACGGTTCAAAAGGCGTGTATCTATCGGGTGGCGAGGCACAGAGGATTGCGCTTGCGAGAGCCATACTTAAAGACGCACCCATTGTTTTGCTCGACGAGGCAACGGCCTTTGCAGACCCCGAAAACGAATATCAAATACGGCTTGCGTTTAACGAACTGTCTAAAAACAAAACCGTACTGATGATCGCCCATCGGTTATCGACAATAAAAGATGCAGATTTTATTTATGTGATAGCAGACGGAAAAGTAGCAGAACAAGGAACTCACGAAGAACTCATAGAGAAAAATGGCATGTATGGCGAAATGTGGAAAGAATATAACAATGCTTTTGTTTGGAATGAAAGTGAGGTAAACAATTAATGAAAAAATTTCTTCAAAAAACCTTTGCGCTGTCTGAATTAGGGGCAAACGAGCTTTTTAAAGCAAGTATTATAACGGTGTTTATAAACCTTGCAATAATGGCAGTAAGCTTTATTTCATACTTCTATTTGCAAGACACCCTCATGCCGATCTTAGAGGGAATGACGCCCGTCTACACTGTTTTAACGTATGTAGGCTATGCCGCTTTCATGTTCGTGTTGCTGATAATACTATACTATTTTCAATACAACTTCTGCTATATTTCGGCCTATGAAGAAAGTGCAAATATGCGCATATCTCTTGCCGAAACGCTCCGAAAGTTGCCACTTTCGTTCTTTGGCAAAAGAGATTTGTCCGACTTGACCTCTACCTTAATGGGCGACGTGACAATGATGGAATCTGCGTTTTCGCATTTTATCCCCGGGTTTATCGGCTCTATTATCTCTACAATAATTATGGGGTTGGGCATGTTTTTCTTCGATTGGCGCTTGGCACTTTCGCTAACTTGGGTTATTCCGGTGTCTTTTATTTTGTGCATAGCCGGCAAAAAACTTCAAGACTATTTTCTTGTGAAAACAAAGGCCATAGAACTAACCTATCTCGATAAAATTCAAGAATGCCTTGAAAACGTTAAGGACATCAAGTCTAACAACCGAGAGCAAGCACACCTAAACATCACGAACGAACATTTTGATAGCTTTGAAAAAGCAAGCATCAAAGCCGAGTTCATTACGGGCACTTTTGTAAATTTATCTCAGATGATTCTAAAAATCGGGATTGCCACAACGCTTATAACCGGTGTTATTCTGCTCGCAACCGGCGAAGTATCTCTTATCACCTTCATAGTATTTCTGATGATAGCCGCACGAATATACGACCCACTTTCCGGCGCACTCGTAAACCTTGCCGGCATATTTATCTCGCTCAAGAGCGTTGAACGTATGAAAGGTTTTGAAAACACAAAGGTGCAAACAGGCGCAGATACTTTTTCGCCCAACAGCTACGACATTAACTTTGACGATGTAGGGTTTAGCTACGACACAAGCGAAACCGTGCTAAACGGCATGACTTTTTCGGCAAACAAGGGCCAAATTACGGCACTGGTTGGGCCATCGGGTGGCGGTAAGAGTACGGCAATGAAGCTTGCCGCCAGGTTTTGGGATGCCACAAGCGGAAAAATCACCATAGGAGACGTAGACGTAACCGGCATTGAACCCGAAACACTGTTAAAAGATATTTCCATCGTATTCCAAGACGTTACGTTGTTTAACAATACGATTGCCGAAAACATACGCATAGGCAAAAAAGGCGCAACCGACGACGAAGTAATACAGGCGGCAAAAAATGCAATGTGCCATGATTTTATCATGAATATGCCGGATGGTTATAGCACATTAATCGGAGAAAACGGTTCTAAACTTTCCGGAGGTGAACGCCAGAGATTGTCTATCGCAAGGGCACTGCTAAAAGACGCACCCATTGTTTTGCTCGACGAGGCGACGTCTTCTTTAGACATTCAAAACGAAAGCGCCGTGCAAAAGGCAATATCTCGGCTGACAAAAGACAAAACCGTCATAGTCATCGCCCACCGTATGAGAACCATTGCGGGTGCAAATAAAATTGTTTTGCTAAAAGACGGCAAAGTTTCCGCCGAGGGCACTCACGGCGAACTTCTTGAAAAGTCTGCGGACTACCAAAAAATGATAAAATTGCAAACAGACAGCATGAATTGGAAGTTGTCGTAATTTATTCAAACGGCGAAACCGCACACCCATAAACGTATGCCACACAAAATATCCCCACGCAAAGCGTGGGGATATTCGCATATTTCTCATGTTTTTTATCGCCAAATCAATCATACTATCTCAATAAACCGTCTGGCTAATGGCTTTCGTTATAGTCTTTTCGTATGCTTCCATTCCGTATTT